>JAZNOJ010000044.1:0-2026 GCA_045580735.1 Candidatus Egerieisoma sp.
AAACTACACTTTCATGTTATGGATAATAAAATAATTAATGCGGTATGCATGGGAGCAGCTGTTGTTGTGATAGCTGCAATAGAATGTTATAAAGAAGAAGAAATAAATAGAATTTATAGAGAACCACGTATAAATTCAATTGCTCAACGCGAATTCTATATTGACAGCATTTTGAATCGAGGTGATCGACATTGCGTTGAACAAATTCGTATGAAACCTATTGTATTACATAGATTGTGTGATCTTCTCACAAGCCGTAACCTATTACGAGCAACTCAAAATGTGTCCATTAGGGAGCAAGTAATTGTTTTCTTACAAATTATAGGCCATAACCAAAGATTTAGGGTTGTTAGTGGTAGATATTATAGGTCTGTTGAAACTATCCATCGTTACTTTAGAATTGTCTTAAAAGCAATTCTAAAGTTGTACAAACACCTTATTAAAGACCCAGAGGATACAGTTCCAGCAGAGATAATGAATAATACAAGATTCTATCCTTATTTTAAGGTATGAACACATTACCAATATTTTAATGAATTGATTAATTACATTAAGAAGAAAAGTTTATAATTTATGTTGTCATGTTTATATAGGATTGTGTGGGAGCAATTGATGGTACCCATGTTCCTGCAAATGTTCCTGTTGAGATTCAAGGAAAGTTTCGAGGACGAAAAGAAGGAACAACACAAAATGTTTTAGCAGCTATAACTTTTGATTTGAAGTTTTTATATGTTTTAGCTGGCTGGGAAGGAAGTGCCCATGATTCACGGGTTTTAGCTGATGCATTATCAAGATCTAATGGTTTTAAAATTCCAGAAGGTATATAATAAAGTACGCATTATATGCATAAACATATCAAATGTCTTACTATATAAAGATAGTAATAGGTTTGTTTTTAAATTGTAGGGAAATATTATCTTGGTGATGCTGGTTACGGTATTCGAAAAGGAGTCATTTCTCCATTTCGTGGAGTTCGATATCACTTGAATGAGTTTACAGACCGTGCACCAGAAAATGAAAAGGAGCTATTTAATCTTCGACACTCTTCATTGAGAACCGTGATTGAGCGAGGGTTTGGTATTTTGAAGAGTCGTTTTAGAGCAATTGATGGAAAATCTTATTGGTCTTATGAAACACAAGTAGAAGTTGTGCTTGCATGTTGTATTCTTCACAATCACATAATGGGGGTTGATCCTTATGACTTTCTTATGGAAGAAACATGTCCGGATAGTGAACCAAGTAGACGAACAATGTACTTAAGTCAACGGGAGGAAAGGGAAGAGAATATGGAGTGGATATCAAAGAGAGAAATGATTGCCTCAACCATGTGGAATGATTATAACACTCAAAGAAACTTGTAATTGAGTGTTAATTATACGTTTTTGTTTTTCTTATGTCTTGCTTAATTGTTTATATGAAATGTATTAAATCGAAATATTGTATGATTTTGTATAAATTTTGTAATTTCTTTTTTGTAGAAATGAGTTTAACACAGGATGAAAAATGCAAAGGCAAGGGCAAACATTTCAAATGGACTAAGCCCATGTCTAACATGCTGCTTGAGTTATTAGCTGATGAGGCACTTAAAGGAAACAAACCTTCTTCCACCTTTAAAGCAGAATCTTTTGTTAAGGTGGCTACAGAAATAAATGCAATATTCAATGTGCAATGCGAGCCTAAACATGTGGAAAATCATCTCAAGACTGTGAAAAAAGAATGGGGAATAATAACCACTCTTAAAGGTAAAAGTGGTTTTGGCTGGGATGATTGTTTGAAGATGATTACAGTTTCGAAAGATGTGTATGATGAAGAAGTGAAGGTATGATAAATATTATACTCTTTGTAATTTTTATATTTACTTTTGTTTCTACAATGTTATACAATGAACTAAAAAAATTGCATATTCTATACGTTATGAACAGGCACATCCCAATCATGAAAAGTATCTGAACAAAAAACTTGATTTCTATGACGAAATGACACTTGTTGTTGGAAAAGACATGGCAACCGGAAATTTTGCCAAATC
>JAZNOJ010000045.1:0-27446 GCA_045580735.1 Candidatus Egerieisoma sp.
CAAGACGAGAAAAGAAACCCGTACACAAGGTTGTTATGACGGAAGGAAAAAGAAACATTATTCACCAGTTACTTCAGGAGTATGATATTGAAACAGCTGAAGATATCCAGGATGCTCTTAAAGACTTACTGGGAGGCACAATCAAGGAAATGATGGAAGCTGAAATGGATGACCATTTAGGTTATAGTAAATCACAACGTTCCGACAACGATGACTATCGTAATGGTTATAAAACCAAACGAGTTAACAGTAGTTATGGTTCTATGGATATTGAAGTACCACAGGACAGAAAATCAACTTTTGAACCGCAGGTAGTTAGAAAACGTCAGAAGGATATTTCTGATATTGATCAGAAAATCATCTCTATGTATGCAAAAGGAATGACTACACGCCAGATATCAGAAACCATAGAAGACATCTATGGTTTTGAGACCTCAGAAGGCTTTGTTTCAGATGTTACAGACAAGATATTGCCTCAGATTGAAGACTGGCAGAACCGTCCTCTTGATGAGGTTTATCCAATCATCTACATAGATGCAATTCACTATTCAGTACGTGATAATGGCATTATTAGAAAGATAGCTGCATATGTAATCCTTGGAATAACTGTCGAAGGAAGAAAAGATGTATTAACAATTAATATCGGTGATAACGAAAGCTCTAAATACTGGCTTTCTGTTTTAAACGAACTTAAAAATCGCGGGGTTAAAGATATCATGGTTATCTGTGCTGATGGGCTTAGTGGTATTAAAGAAGCTATCGCTACAGCATTCCCTAACACTGAATATCAACGTTGCATTGTTCATCAGGTTCGTAATACATTGAAATACGTTCCTGACAAAGATAGAAAACTCTTTGCTACTGATTTAAAGACGATTTATCATGCAGCAACTGAAGAGAAAGCAAGGGAAGCTTTAGACAGAGTTAATGAAAAATGGACACCAAAGTATCCAAATGCAATGAAGCGTTGGTATGATAACTGGGATGCGATTTCTCCGATTTTCAAATTTTCAGCATCTGTACGAAAGGTTATATATACAACAAATGCTATAGAGAGTCTAAACTCGACTTATCGCAAGCTTAACCGTCAGAGAAGCGTATTTCCAAGCGATACAGCCCTACTTAAAGCACTGTACCTAGCTACATTTGAAGCTACTAAAAAATGGACTCAGGCCATTAGAAACTGGGCTTCTGTTTACGGCGAATTATGCATTATGTATGAAGGAAGACTGCCAGAATAACCCAATATCAGATAAAAAATGACAAAAAATCACACCTACCACCGGTAGGTGCTGTTGACATGGACATTAATCTGTGTTAATAATGTAAGTAAGGCTGGAAGCAAAAACAACTGCCTCTAGCCTTAATAATTATCATAGAATATCTAGTTGTAAATGAATTTACAGACTTTTTTTCATAGTCTCTATCCAACTGAAAATTCGACATTATATGCTATTTATAAGATAGAAGAAACTCAAAGTCCAACAAGTACACCAACAAGTACACCAACGAGTACACCAACAAGTACACCAACGAGTACGCCAACGAGTACACCAACAAGTACACCAACGAGTACACCAACGAGTACGCCAACAAGTACACCAACAAATACGCCAACGAGTACACCAACAAGTACACCAACGAGTACACCAACAAGTACTCCAACAAGTACACCAACAAGTACACCAACGAGTACACCAACAAGTACACCAACGAGTACGCCAACAAGTACACCAACAAGTACACCAACAAGTACACCAACGAGTACACCAACGAGTACACCAATAAGTACACCAACGAGTACACCAACAAGTACACCAACAAGTACTCCAACAAATACGCCAACGAGTACACCGACTAGCACTCCGTCAGAGGACGATGACGATTCAACAGGTGATGATTCTAATGTTCCTTCAGAAAAGCCGGCTACTTTACTAGGTGATGTTGATGGAAACGGAGAATTAAATGCAAAAGATGTAGTTTTAATAAGACGTTATATTGCAGGCTGGGATGTAGAATTTACCTTGACAATAGCGGATTACAACAAAGATGGAAGTATTAATACGAAGGATGTTTTACTAATTAGAAGAAAAATAGCTGCAGGTTAATCAAAGTGTGAAAAATAATTGTAAAGAATAGTAAATTGTAGTGGCAATGTTTTTATTATTTGCTATAATGATGCTAATATAAGCATATTAACAAATGCGACATACAATATTCTAAACAACATTAAAACCAATATTTATGTTTTTGAAAGGAGTACTTATAATGTTTTGTACAAAATGTGGAAATCCAATCTCAAATGAGTCTAAGTTCTGTGTAAAGTGTGGAAATCCTACAATGGATAATAATCAATCGTTTGGAAATTTTAATGCAAATCAAAATGAAGGGCAGTATAATCAAAATTTTAATCAATATCAAGAGCAATACAATCAAAATGCTAACTCAAATAATGCGCAGTATAACAATCAATATTACGCAGGAAATGTTAATTCTAACAATCATGAAGAGGAATTAAAGGCTTTAGCGTCCTCTGCTGATACTTGTGGAATTGTTGGTTTAGTAGGCTCTTTTTTATGTTCTATAGTGGGACTCATTTTTTCATGCATTTGCTTAAACAAGGTTAAAAATTATAAAAGATTAAATAATGGAATTATACCATCAAATGTAAAAACTTCCCAAACGCTAGCAATAATTGGCTTGATAGCTAGCATAATTCCATTAGTAATTGCTGTAGTTTATGCTATTATTGTGATTATAATGGTTGTGGTTGTTGGTACATCTAGTGTTCAAGAGCCTTCATACTATTATTATTCAGCTATAATGTTATCTATGTTTTAATACATAATCACATTTTAAATTATTTTGCTATCGGAGTAGATGCTCCGGTAGCTTTTTTTATGTAATTATGTGCATACTTTTATCAATAAGGTACAAAATATTTTTATTAATTATCACGAGGGGGATATATGATTACTTTTATTAGAACTATTGTAATGTATCTTATTGTAATATTAGTTATGCGATTAATGGGCAAGAGGCAAATTGGACAGCTTCAGCCATATGAATTTGTCATTACCATAATGATTTCGGATTTAGCATCTTTTCCAATGCAAGACAGTTCGATACCCTTGTGGCATGGAATAGTACCTATATTGTGCCTACTTCTCCTACAGGTAAGTATATCCTTTGCAGTTTTAAAGGTTAAAAATATTCGTGGTTTTTTTTGTGGAAAGCCATGCGTTGTGGTGAAGGATGGTATAGTTTTTGAGAAAGTTTTAAGAAAACAATTGTATACGCTTGATGACTTGTTAGAAGCATTGAGACTTAAGGGTTTTCCTGATGTTGAGGATGTTCAATTAGCTATATTAGAAAATAATGGTGAGTTAAGTGTTATTCCTAAAAGCGAAGCACAGTTCGTCACGAAAGGAGACATGAAAATAAAAACACCTCCTGAAGCAGTTACTGATTTGATAATTGGCGGTGCCTTGATAGAAGAAAATATGAGATCCTTAAGTATAAATAAAGATTTTTTAATGAATATTTTAGAAAAAAATGATATAAAGTCAATTCGTGATGTTTTTTACTGTTATGTGAATGGTGATGGAATAGTAAAAGTACAAAAAAAGATGGTAAAATAATATGTAATAATACAATATATATTAATTTTTTATATAAGGCAATATATGGAAAGATTGTAAAAAAGTAGTAATATATGCATAAAATCATCTATATTTAATTTAATTATCATACTAATACATGTCGATTTTCGTCATTTGTTGTTGAATAAAGACGAACGAAAGTTCTTTACAAGCTGTTATCTATGGTGTATAAATATTTCACTAGCCTAGGGAGGTGAAATGAACTTGTATACATTAGAGACAGCTATAATTTTACCTGTTATAATAATATTTATTATAACAGCAATAAGTGTAACCTTGAAATTTACTGAAGCATCAACGAAGCACGCAGAAGCACTTAAGGCATCTGCTTCCGAAGAAACAATAAGCAATATTGATATTCTAAGAGGAGGCATGATATTAAATGATCTTTATAAAGAAAGGCTCTCGTGAGCATGGTAGTATAACTATTATTACAGCTATAATTCTTACAGCGGTAATTACGCTGAATATAGTTTTATATGATTATGTAGTTCTTCAGGGAAAACTGAATTCAATGGAGCCAGAGATGAAATTGGCATGCAATTCACTTTTGGCATCCTATGATGCACTTTTAGCGGATAAATACGGCTTATGTGGTTTTAATATGAGTTCTCCATATTTAGAAGGAAAGGGAATAGAATATTACTTTTCTTCCTTGGAGGGAAATGTTGAATATTTAGATGATTTTACAAAGCCGAATGTTGTACAAAAACAAATATGTGATTTAATGGAAATAAAAGCACCAACAAATTTAGCCGAAACCATAATGGAAGCAGTAGGGATTTTTGAAGAATCAAATAAAGTATGTGATGATCACAGTGTTTGTGCGAAAGCTTCTGAGTTATTAATGGATATGCAAAAAAAAATCGAAAATCTTGAGAATAAGGTACATGGATATTTCAAAGGTGATGTAGCATGTGTCAATGGTTATAATTCAGGAGTTTTGATGGAAATCCTCGACTTAAGTGTTGATAACAATACACCTACAGATGTGCTTTTGAAACAAGTACTAGTTTCGCAGCAGCAGTATTATAATTACAATAATGAAGCAAATGTGATTTTAGGTGAATTAGTTCCTATATACGAAAATATCGAAAGCTTGTTAGCATTAATACCAAAAGAAAGCAGCGCCTTAAAATCAGTATTAGAAATTAGAAACAAGGCAAGTGTTTTGCTAAATGACACAGCAAGAAAACAAATCAATAACAATGTAAAGCTGTTTTCTGAACGAATAAATGTTTTAAAAAATTTTGAAAAATCAAATAATATTATCCCGCAGGAAATAAAAAAGCTACTTGTAGAGAATGAAATAAATTCAAATATTAAAATAAATAATGTGTATGCGGGGAATACAAATGGAGAAACAGACCAAAGAGAAAACATACAAAATGAAGTAAAAAAGCTTTCAGAGGAATCTTTTTTTTCGGATTGTAATTATGAAATACAACCTTTAGAATATGCGGCACTACCATCTGTGCAAGCTAAAACGAAAACGGAGAATGCGAAGCAATTAATAGATGTAAATAGTGAAAGCTTTATGAATAGCTTTGATTCTTTTGAAAGATTTTTTTCATATTGGGACAATTTTTCATTTGATAAATTGTCTAAGGATTTAAAAACGAA
Source organism: Candidatus Egerieisoma sp. (assembly GCA_045580735.1). Classification (GTDB taxonomy): domain Bacteria; phylum Bacillota; class Clostridia; order UBA1212; family UBA1255; genus Egerieisoma. Next base: position 5,286 of record JAZNOJ010000045.1, read on the forward strand.
GGTATTGATTGATGAATACATCTTAAGCTATATGACTAATCGTATAGATTTGGTATTAGAAGATCGTTTGAAAAACGAGGTTGAGTATATTATAGGTGGCAATGCTTCGGCGCAGAGAAACAATAATATAGTAGAACAGAAAATATTAGCATTTAGATTTATATTGAATTTTGTCGATATAATAAATGATGATGAAAAATGTTCAAGTGCGGAATTTTTGGCAATAGCTGTTGCAGCTGCTATATCTTGTGGCGCAGGTGTGACCTTTTATAAATACATGATATTAACATGTTGGGCACTTATGCAATCATATGCAGATGTGAATCAATTATTAGATGGTGATAGTGTACCTATATTAGCTATATTTCATGAGGATAATCCAATTACAAAAAAACAAAATTATGATTTTTACTTAAGATTAATACTCTTTTTTATGGATAAACAAACAAAGCTTATGAGAATAAGTGATGTTATTCAGCTAAATATGAAAGAATTTACAGGTGAAGAATATAAGCTTTCTGGTATTTATACTAAAGTAAAAGCAACTGCTGTAAGGAGGATTGATTTTATATTTCCGACTTTATTTGGTCTTGAAGGCTCATATAAAAAGGAGGAATCATATGAAAAAGCTTATTAGAAAAGAAACTGCTAGTATAAGCATAGAAGCTTGCATAGCTATAACTGTAATAACGAGCGTATTGTTATTCTTTTTTTCTATTTTGCAAATTGCAATAGCACAGAATATATTGGAAATGTCATTAATTAGAACAGGAGATAAAATGTGTAAATGGGCTCCGATATACAAATATCTGGTAGCAGATAATTTACAGCATTCTGTTGCTGATAAGTTGAAAAATGAGCTTTCAGAGGAACTTACGGATGAAGCATCTGAAATGGTACAGCATGTTGTTAATTTGAATAATATTTCTCAAAGCTCTATGGATTATACGTATGGATATTTAGCACAGTTTTTAAGTCAACGTCATATTGATGAGAGTCCTTTTGTTAAAAATGGATTAATCAAAATGAATAATTTGAATATGTATAAAAGTGAGTTTTTTCATGGCAACTCAAATTTGATAGAACTGAAAGGGTTTTGTGAGGTAGATACATTTATTCCTTTTGATATAAAAATATGTTATGAATTAAATTGTGGTGCATGGGGAAAGGGGGTATATCCTCACACTTCCGAAGAGAGTGACATAGAAACAGAAACTCTAAGTATATGGTCAAAGGATAATTACTCAAGAGGCAAGATTATAAGAAGTATGTACGGGGCTAATTTACCAGACAACTTTCCTGTTATTTCATCGTTCGAAAATGGCGTTGCGACAATGATAAAAAGCATGAATCATACTGCAGGCTCGTATAGTGATACAACCTCCTTTACACAGAATGTAAAGAATATGATCAATTCACTTTCTTCTTTTAACGGAAAATCATGGGGAGGTGTAAATGTCAAAAAAGAAGATATAAAAATTAAAAGATTGTTGTTGATTTTTCCAGAAAATGATTTTTCAGGGCCACAGGAGCTTGCTCTTGGTGAAATTAGAAGATATGCAAGCACGAAAGGAATACTGTTCGACTTGCGAAGATATCAAAAAGTATGATATTATAACGCAATTAGAAGAGAAAGCCACACTTTCAATCGAGGAATGAGAGTTTGCTCTGGCAAGTAGGCGTATAAATTGAAAAATTAGAGGTGATTGTTCTAATGGATACTATAATTAAGAATATTGATGTATATAGAGATGGAAAAATACAAAATTTTAAAGCCATTTGTATTGAAGGAAGCCTAATCAAACATGTCACAAATGAACAAAAAGTGATATGTGAATTTGAAAAACAACATCCAAATTGTCAGGTTTTGTTTGGGAAAGGGAAAATGGCTATGCCGGGACTAGTAAATACACATACCCATTCTCCGATGACAGTTTTGAGAAATATTGGTAGTGATTTACCACTTCATAGATGGCTGTTTGAAGAAATTTTTCCAAGGGAAGCAAAGCTGACACCTGATAATGTATATTACGGCTCTTTATATGGACAAATAGAAATGATAAAGTCGGGAACTGTTGAATTTATAGACATGTACGATCCATATGATTCTTTGGCCAGAGCAGTTTGTGATTCTGGTATGAGAGCATCTGTAAGTATAGCAACTCTTCATAATGATTGGAGCAGTGGCGAAAGGGTAACATCCTCTTGTTTTGAAGAAACGAGTAAAATTCTGGATAAATGGAAACAGGTAGGAAATAAAAAATTGACACCATTATGCGAAATACATTCTGTATATTTGTATGACACTAAATTTTTGCCAGAGGTTGTACAATTTGCTAAAAATAATAAAATGGGAATTAATATGCACTTACATGAAACGCAGAAGGAATTAGAGGATTGTATTTCAGAGCATGGTGTAAGACCAATTGAATTTTTTGAAGCTATTGGTGCCTTAGAGGAAAATGTAACTGCTGCTCATTGCACTTATTTAACAGAAAATGATATGAAAATTATGAAAAAATATAATGTTTTAGCTGCAGTCAATATAACTAGTAATTTAAAGCTTGCAGGAGGCGTTCCTGATTTGCCTGGTATGTTAAAGCATGGAGTGAAAGTCGGACTTGGTACGGATGGATGTGCGAGTAATAATAATTTGAATATGTTTGAAGAAATGCATTTGGCAGGCATCCTATATAAAGGTCTTTTGAAGGATGCAACGGTTATTTCTCCTAGAGAAGTTATTAAAGCTGCAACGATGGAAAAGCAAATAAAAGAAGGAGAGGTTGCTGATATTTTATTGATTGATATGGATGCAACACATCTAAATCCTGTTAACGATATAGAAGCATTAATTGTTTATTCTATGCAAGGCTCAGATGTTGATACGGTAATTGTTGGTGGAGATATACTAATGCATGGCCGTGAGCTTAAGTCAATTGATGAAGAAAAAATCAGATATGAAATTAATAATATAAAGCTTTAAATCCTACAGTAAATGGTACGATTTTTTCTTTAAAAGGTTTTATCGTATTAGATTTTGATTAAAGAAACAGTAGGTAATTCGTTGCAAAAACAATAAAAATAAAGTATAATTCAATGAGAGTTTAGAACGAAAGGAAGATAAATATGAAATTAGCTTTTTCTACACTTGGTTGTCCAGAATGGTCATGGAATGAAATTATCGCAACAGCGAAGGATATGCGTTTTGACGCAGTGGAAATTCGTGGAGTTAGAAATGAATTATATGGTCCAAAAATAAAAGAATTTACACCAAATAACATAGATAATACTAATAAAAAACTAAAAGAATTAGGAGTAAATATTATTTGTCTAACATCAGCATGTTATCTTTATGAAGAACAAAATTTTGATAAATATATTGAGGAAGGCAAAGAGTATATTGATACGGCAGCTGCACTTAATATTCCTTTTGTTAGAGTTTTGGGAGATAAGAATCCTCAGCCAGGTGAAAATATAAATGATAATACTGTTGCTAAAGCACTTGAAATATTAGGTCAATATGCCTCAAATAAAAGTGTTACTGTATTGATTGAAACTAATGGTGTTTATGCTGATACGTCAAGATTAAAGAATTTGTTAGATGGTATCAATACAGAAAACATTGGTGTATTATGGGATGTACACCATCCATATAGATATTACTCCGAGCTTCCAGAAAAAACATTGTCAAATATAGGAAGCTACTTGAAGTATATTCATTTGAAGGATTCAATTTTAGAAGATAATAATAAAATTATATATAAAATGATGGGATATGGCGATTTGCCTATTAAAGAAATTATTAAAGCTTTAAATAGTATAGGCTATAATGGTTATCTTTCTTTAGAGTGGGTAAGAAGATGGTATTCTGATCTAGAAGCACCCGGAGTTGTATTTTTACAGTATTTAAATTATATGAAGAGGCTTATTTAAAATAATTATTGTTTCGGAGTGTGTTTTATGGAAATGTATAAAGTAGGGGTAATAACAGACGGAGAATTGGGCTGTAATTTTGCGTTGAATTTATCATCAAAGGGGTATTCGGCAGTTGTATATAATACTGATGTTGATTCTATGACGCGAGAAAATATAAATAATTATGTTAAGAAGACACAAAAAAATGGCATATCTGTTGCTACTTCTACTGAAATGCTTATAAATTTAATTAATAATCCACGAATTATTTTTATTATAAGTAGAAAAAGCTTGTATGCAGAAAATATTTTGCAGGAGCTTTTTGAGCTTTTGGAAAGTAATGATATAATTGTAGATACATGTGACACAAACTATAAGGTTACAGCAACACGTTGTCGTAATTTTGAAAAGAAGAATATTTGGTATATCGGAGCTGGAATATCTGGAAGTGAAAATGAAATACTTACAGGTGCATCATTAATGATTGGCGGTTCTAGGGATGCATATGATTCAATAGTAGATATGATAAAAAATATTTCGTCAAGATATGGAAAGCATATGTGTTGTAAGTATATGGGACCGGATGGTGCGGGTCAATATGTAAAAATGATTCATAATGGCATAGAATATGGAATAATGCATTCTATTTCAGAAGCAATATCTATTCTAAAGCATATTGGAGGAATGGATAGGCTGCAGCTTTCAGAAATTATATATGAATGGTCTGTTGGTGACAACGAAAGCTTTATGTTACAGGCAGCATATGATATTTTATCTCGTAAAAATTCTGATACAGAGGATTATTTATCAGATATTGTTACGGATAAAATCGGATTTAGTAAATCTGTTGCGTGGCTAATTACTAACGCTGTGGAATTATCTGTTCCTGTTCCTTCTATCTATGCATCATTAAATACTAGATTCATTTCTTCAATAAAGGATAATAAGAAGGATTTTTTAAATGGTATAGATAATACAATTGACGAAATATATATTATAAATGACAGAAAGAAATCCTTTATAGAAGATGTAAAAAATTCATTATATATATCTGTTGTTTGTGTATATGCTCAGGCATTTCATTTGTTGAAGAGAGCTTCGGATGTTTATATATGGGGAACATTTCTTATAGATGCTGCTATAGCTTTTCAAGGAGGATCATTTATCCGTTCTAGAGTGCTTGATAGAATTATCGATGCATTTACACAGAAGCCAGATCTAAAACATTTATTTGAGGATGCTTATTTTATTAACGAGATTAATAAATGTTTACCTTCCTTAAGAAGGGTAGTTGGGATATCCATAGAAAGCGGTGTTTCGATTCCGGCTATATCAGAAGCCTTCTCTTATATTAATTCATTAAGCTTGGACAAATTAGATACAGGTTTTGTGGAACTAATGCGTGACTATATACAACAGTCTGGCTTTGAAATAACGGATAAACCAAAAGTAAAATTTACTGCTGAATGGGACAATTATGAGAATCTTCTTGAAATAAAAGAAATTAAATAATCATTTATATTTTGCTAAATTATAAAGCAAGCAATATAATATTTTAGTGGTTATGATTTTCTTGATATTTTTTTTCATAGGTTATATCTGCACGTATTGACATAATAGTACGACCAGTTATATATGTCAGCAACAAATATAGCATTGCAGTAATAAACTTGGAGCTTATGCCGGTAATTCTAGCCAATAACACAGTAAGTGGTTCTAACATAATTGTCCATGCATGGAAAATGCTATATGGTATACCTTGTAGACTGATATTAAAAATAAAAAATATAAAGTATATTGCGAAGGAAAATGCGCCCACTAACTCATATATGAAAAGGCCTTTTGAAAGTGTACTTAATCTTTTTATACGCATAAATATACAAAAAGCGATATACAATATAAAAAAGGCTGATGATAAGAAAACCAGTATAGGTGAGGAGCGTCTTGTTTCGAATGTGAATTCATTTAAATCGAAGAAAATTAAACATAGTATATTTAGAAGAATTAAAATACCTGCTATAATCAATGATGTTTTACTTTGCTTTAATGTAAATTTTTTTGAATGCATAATTAGTGACTTCCTTATTGCAAATATGAATTTTTTTGATTATACTATAAAAAAAGGAGGTAAACAATGAATAAAATTATAAATTTTATAAAAGGAATTGTTGTCGGAATTGCTGTTGTAATACCAGGGCTTTCCGGCAGTATTTTTGCGGTTGTTGTAGGACTTTATGAGGGCATGATAAATGCTGTTAGTACACTACGCAAAAATTTTAAGAAAAATGTTATTTACTTATTACCAATTGTGTTAGGTGCCATTATAGGTATTTTACTTTCGGCAAAGCTAATTGTTGATATATGTGAGAAATTCCCGCAGCAATCGTATTTTTTCTTTATAGGGCTTGTGATAGGTAGTGCACCATTAGTTATAAGAAAAATGAAGAAGAAGGGATTTAATCCTTTGTACTTACTAATTACATTGTTTAGCCTAGGATTTATTTTGATTATGGGTATGCTTTCGGGAGGAGAAGCAGACGAAGCATCTGAAATGGTATATCATTTAACAGGAATCACCGACTTTGTTTTTGTCTTCATTTCTGGATTTATATCATGTGCGTTTATGTCTATACCAGGTGTTAGCGGTTCAGTAACATTGATGGTTTTAGGACAGTATCACAAGGTGTATGGTGCGGTAGGTGAATGTACGGATATGCTTAAATTCCTTTTAAAAGGAGATTTTGAAGCCGCAGCAAATGCGAGTCTGTCAATATTTACTGTTGCAGTTTTTGGAATTGGTGGAGTATTAGGCTTTCTAATTATAGCAAAGCTTATCTCAAAGCTTTTAGAAAAATTTGAAGCTCAGGTTTATTATGGAGTAGCAGGAATGATAATTGGAGCAGTTATTATTTTGTTTAAACAAGGTGTTATGATGGATGAAAAATTTATGAGTATTTTTGAAAATGGTTTTTCAAACAGCATAATAGTAATGTTAGTAATAGATTTACTTCTTGTTGCTATAGGAGTTATTTGTACATTGTTCCTAGATGATGATAGTGCTTTAGCGCAAAAAATGAAGAGCAAGAATAAGGTAGGCGAGATTACAAATGAAAAATAAAAAGGCATTGGTTAGCATTTTACTAGTGTTTGTTATAATAAGTATAATATCTTCGTCAACACTATCAGTATATGCACAAGATTATTTGCTGATTGGCGAGGATGAGGTTTGCTATGTTGATGTGGAAACCGATAGCGAGCCTACAAAAGCTAAAGACAATGAACAAAAAGCTGATTCGAAGGATGCAGATAAAACATGGAATGTCATATTTTGGGCAGGAAGTGCAGGCTGTTTAGCATTAGCAATTGTGCTGGCTATACGAGCAGGAAATAAAAAATATGGAAAATAATTAAAAAAAACATTTGACAATAGAGCTTTGATTGTGTATACTAACAAGGCTCGTAGGGGAGTAGTTCAATGGTAGAGCAACGGTCTCCAAAACCGTCTGTTGCGTGTTCGAGTCGCGTCTCCCCTGCCAATAGAAGGAATCCGAACTTATAGTATTATGAGTTCGGATTTTTTTTTGAAGTAGCATTTCGAGTTACTAAAGACTCTGGGGCGTTCGGCTTGCAAACTTTGACTTGATATGATAGAATCAATCAAAATGATTGAGCTCAAGGAGCAAAATTTTGAGGTGATTATATGGTTAAACCAAGTTTTTCATATTTGTATGGAGGAGAGGATTACAGCCAGGTAAAGGATAATCCTATAAAAGCGAGTGTTGTTAAACGAGAGCATACTGAGTTTGATGCAGTAGAATGGCATGTAGTTTATGAGAATACAGGAAATAGTGATAGTAAAATACTTTCTCAAATAAAAGATTGTGATATTTTATTAGAGCTTCCCGAATATCATAGAGAATCTCCAACACTTCGTATTACAGATGAAGCGCCAAAGGTAATTTGGATGATGGGCTGTCTTGAGGGTGATGCCTATTCGTTTGATGACGAGCGCTCCGCACAGGAATTTTCACCCCATACTGATTATCTTTTTGAAATTGGAAGACATAAACAATATTTCAATAACGAGGGAAGAAGCTCAGATGAAATAATGCCTTATTTTGAAATTGCTTGTAAAGGCGCGGGTTATATTGTTGCAATAGGTTGGACAGGAAGCTGGGTTGCAGATTTTGAAAGAACGAATGATGGAATTACATGTAAAGCAGGTCTTCATTATGCCGAGTTTTATTTAAAGCCTCATGAACAAATTAGAACAGCTTCGATACTTATCATGAAGTACAATCAGGGTGAGGATCAATATAATAAATTCCGTGATATGATGTTGAAATATTATTCACCTGAATTAAAAGCAAAGGATCATCCAGGTTTATTATCTACTCTTTTGTGGGGAAGTCTTACATCAGAGGAAATGATAAGAAGAATTAAGCGTTATAAGGAAAACGGAGCTAGCTTCGAAGAATTTTGGGTAGATGCTGCTTGGAATGGAAAGTTGGCAAAGAGTGAAAATAATTTTGATACAACCTGGTCAGATGAAATAGGTGACTGGGAAGTGAAAAAGGATGCTCATCCGGATGATTTTCAAGACGTTGTAGAAGCTGTACAAGATGCGGGTGCAGGCTTCCTTTTATGGTGTGAGATAGAGCATGCAACTGCAGTTACACCTATATTCCAAGAACATCCTGAATATTTCATACAAAATGGGGATAGATATATGCTTCTTGATTTAGGTAATCCGGAAGCATGGGATTATGCATATAACACCTTGTGCAGAATTATACGTGATTATAAGCTTAGCTGTTATAGACAGGATTATAATACACCATCAGATGGGCCATGGGAGTTTGCAGATGAGGAAGGTAGAAGAGGAATTACTGAAATAAAGCATATATTGGGAATCTATAAGCTTTTCGATGCACTTTTAGAGGAATTTCCGAATCTATATATTGATAATTGTGCTAGTGGAGGAAGAAGACTTGACTTTGAAATGGTTAAGAGATCACTTCATTTATATAGAACCGACTATCAATGCGTATTTAACCCGGAGCCTGATGTTACGAATGTTCATCACACAAATATTTCAAGATATTTACCTCTTTCAGGCTGCTCGACAAAGAGAAAGATGGATATATATGCTGCTAGAAGTACATATGCTTCTAGCTGGGGTTTTAGTGCATATGGTACAATAATTCAAGAAATTAGTGACGATGAAATAAAATGGCTTTCAAATGTGATTGAAGAATATAAATCTATAAGAAAGTATTTCCTTGGACATTTCCATAATTTTGGTTCTAATAAATTTGACCAGACAGCATGGGTAATATGGCAATATCATGATACTAAAGCTGATGAAGGAATTGTAATGGCATTTAGACGTAAGGATTCTCCAAACGATTCAGCAAAAATAACATTAAAAGAGCTTGATGGAGAATATAAATTCACTAATATTGACACTAACGAAGAATATGTTGGTGGAGCTGAAATTAATATTGTTTTACCGGAAAAATATAGTTCGGTAATTTACAAATATAAAAAATGATACATTATAAAGAATGGAGTGTTATTTATGAAAAAAAGTAAAAAAGTGATTTCGTTAGTATTGGCAATAATGCTTTTAGCTACAGCATGTATGTTTACGTCATGTAAAAAGGCTACAGAGAAGCAAAGTATTGATAATATCAAAGACGATGGTGTTCTTACAGTTTATACTAATGCCGCTTTCCCTCCTTTTGAGTACATCTCAGAGGAAAATAAGCCCGTTGGTGTAGATATGCAAATAGCAGAAGAAATTGCTAAGGAGCTTGGTGTTAAGCTTGAAATTAAAAATGTGAATTTTGATACTATTTTGGCATCTGTAAACTCAGGAAAAGGTTCTATGGGTATTGCAGGAATTTCAGTTACACCTGAAAGAGCTGAAGAAGTAGACTTTTCAATTAACTATGCAACAAGCACACAATACATTGTAATGAAGAATGATGCTAAAATTGAAAAGATTGAGGATCTTGCAGGCTTGAAGATTGGTGTACAGCTAGGTACAACAGGAGATTTCATCATTACTGATGAAATTAATGGTGTTGACGACGAAGAAACAGGTGAACATACAAAGGGTGTTTTAGAGGGAACAGGAGCTTCGTTAACTCAATATTCATCTGCGGCTGATGCTGCTGTTGCAATGAATTCAGGTAAGGTAGATGTTATCGTAATTGATAAGCTTCCTGCTGAAATAGTTGCATCTGAATATGATGATTTTAAGGCGATTGAGCTTGTATATGCTGATGGTGGTAAAACTGACGAGTCATATGCTGTAGTTGTAGCTAAAGGTAATGATGAGCTTTTAGAGGTTGTAAATAAAGTAATAAAAAGATTAATTGATGACGGCTCTATTGATAAGTGGATTATAGAGCATACAACAGCAGCTACAGAGGGCTGATATACTGAAATATCATAAAAAATATCAGAGGTGTCATTTTGATAAAATGTTTTAAATGTCAAAATGACACTTCTTTTTTTAGGTTTAAGGCTTGTATTTTTTTTGTAATATTTGTATAATTAGGCTTGATATATTTTGAGGATTACTACTTTTAGAAGGAGATTAGAAGTATGAAATTAGATAAGCTAGTAGGAGACAGATTTAAAGAAAAACCATCTGATTGTATTATTGAAAGCCATTCTTTAATGTTAAGAGGCGGATATATGAAGTTTGTCGCAAGCGGTATTTTTTCACAATATATGCCACTTAAGCGTATATGCAGAAAAATAGAAAATATAATTAGAGAAGAAATGGACGCTATAGATGGACAGGAGGTAATGTTCCCAGTTGCTTTACCTGGTTCATTGTGGGAAGAGTCGGGTAGATTTGAAAGTGTTGGAAGCGAGCTTTTGAGATTTAAGGATAGAAATAATGCTTCGATGGTATTAGGAATGACACACGAAGAAGCAGCAGTTCATATTGCAAGAGAATATGGTATCAGCTATACAAGATATCCATTTATGATTTATCAAATCCAAACTAAATTCCGTGACGAAGCTAGACCAAGAGCAGGCCTTATAAGAGTTCGTGAATTCACAATGAAGGATGCGTATTCATTCCATACATCACAAGAGGATTTAGAAGAGTATTATCAAAAGTGCTATGATTCATATAACAGAATATTTGCTAGAGCAGGTATTCCAGAGGTTGTTACAGTTCAATCGGATTCAGGAATGATGGGAGGAAATATTTCCCATGAATATATGCTTTTAACACCTGTTGGTGAAGATACTATAGCAGTATGTCAAGAATGTGATTACAGAGCAAATATGGAGGCTGCTGATAATATAGTTGAAAACGAGTCGGGAGCTGAACTTTTACCTCTTAAAAAGGTTGAAACACCACATGCGTCTACGATTGAGGCTGTGTGTGATTATTTGAAATCATCAGTACTAAAATCATGTAAGGCTGTAGTATATCAAAAGAATATGACAGACGAATATGTAATCGTATTTTTACGTGGTGATTTAGAGGTTAATGAAACAAAGCTTCGTAATTATATTGGAGAGGAAATCCATCCTGGATTTATTACTTTAGAATCTGGAATTGTAGCAGGATTTATAGGACCAAAGGGAATTGATAATAAAAAGCATACGATAGTATTTGATAAATCATTAGAGGGATTAGAGAATTTCTGCTGTGGTGCAAATGAAGAGGATTATCACTATATTAACTTTAATATGGAAAGAGATTATGGTAAGGTTGAGTATGTTGATGTAGCTAAAATTCTCGAGGGCGGCATATGTCCAAAATGTGGTAAGCGCGCAATAAGCATTTCAAGAGGTATAGAGGTTGGTAATATATTCCAATTAGGAACAAAATATACCAAATCAATGAACATGCAATATCTGGATAGTGAGGGTAATAAGCATTATCCTATAATGGGTTGCTATGGAATAGGAGTAGGAAGACTTGCTGCATCAGTATGTGAATCACACAGAGATGATTATGGTCCAATATGGCCTATTACTATTGCTCCATGGGAGGTTCATATTTGTTGTCTTAGAGCTGACGATCCTGAAATTAAGTCAGTATCAGATAATATCTATGAAACACTTAAAAAGAAGGGCGTAGAAGTAATATACGACGATAGAGATGTTCGTGCAGGTGTTATGTTCTCTGACGCTGACCTTTTAGGTGTTCCTGTAAGAGTTGTTGTAAGTCCTAGATCATTAGGTGAAAATATGATAGAGCTTTCAACTAGAGATAAAAAAGTCAGCAAAAAAGTTCCAAAGGATGATATCATAGAGGAAGTTACAAAGCTTATTTCGGAGCTATATAACGAAATTGAGGAGAAGGTATAATGAAAAAAAGGTGGGCATCGTTACTGCTTGCATTAATAATGTTTCTGGCAACTATGCCTACCAAACTTTCTGTTTTAGCGGTAACTGAAAAAAGTATAGAGCATTTATCGTTAGATTGTGAGCAACTTGAAATTAGTAATTCATTTGAATCGACAATAGGATATTTGGATAATGTTACATTATCTGAGAATAGTAAGATTATGGTTGTCGGGGCAGACAAGTCATTATATGGCAAGAGAAGTCTTGCTGTAAATTATTCTGATATTAAATTTAACGATTTATCTGTCGTTGACGAAAAAATGTTTATAGAATTTTCTATAAGACCTGATGCTGAATTTAACAACGAAATGGTTGTTAGTGTTTTGTCTGACCAACCTACCGGGTATAACGAGAATATTGAAGCAGTTCCTGTTTTTTTATTTAGAAAAGATACTAAAAGTCAACAAAATAAAATAGAGGATATGGAAGGGAATATTCTTTTTATTGCAGAGGAAAATATTAGGTATGATATTCGTTTAGAGTTTACAAGAGGCAGTAATTTGTATAATGTTTATTGTGAAAATAAATTAATTGCTGAAAATATCCAATCTATAGTACCTTTTTATTCAATCGAAGAAATGAATATTGCGGTTAGACCAAATCAGTATAGCGGCAGGGAATATTCAGAACTTTATACTCCATATGTTTTAATAGATAATGTTAGAGTATATACTGAAGGTAAAATTTATCCACAAAAATATTCGGCTCAAAAGAAGGGGTCAATGCCCAATGTGACAATACCCGAAGAAAATGAAACAACAGGTTTAAGAGTTTTTGTAAATGATACAGAAATATCCTTTTTTAATAAACCAGTTGAAAAAGGTAAAACCATTTATATCGATTTAGAGCAATTTTCGAAGTGTGTTGGCATGACATTAAAGGAAGATAAATCAAATAACACTTTTTCATTTTACAATGAAAAAGTTACTGTAAATGCAAAAATAGGTTCTAAAAAATTAAAAGTAAACAATATAGAATGTTCTTTGGCTTATTCTCCAGAAAAAATAAATGGAACAATTTGTGTTACTCCAAACTTTTTGAGTGAGGCTTTAAATTCAAAAATTTGGTGGGATGAAGAAGCTAATATGCTGGTAATTACAACAGGCAAAAGAAAAAATGATAATATTCTTCGCGTTATAGGCGGGAATTTGTATATGAATGGCGAGCCATATTTTGAAATAAGTTTTAATAAAAGTGATTTATTTCAACAAATATTGGCTTTCTATGTAGAAAATTCACAGTATCCTAATTCACAAGAAACAATTGAAAATGCTGAAGCGGCATTAAAACAGCTAAATGAAATGGGCCTTGAATCCATTCGTGTTTATGCTTATTCAAACGATTATCCTATGCTTATGTATGATAATAAAAGCAGAGAGACATATTTTAAGGCTATGGACAAGATGTTTGATCTTCTTGATAAATATAATATAAAGGCTGTTGTATCGCTAGGTCTAACAGAAGATTTTTTATTAAAAAAAGAATATGTTGATTCTATGGGTTGGATAAAAGGTGATGAGACATTTGTTGATTTAGTATCAAATTCAAAATCTGAATCACGTAAGAATGTTTATGATTATATTGAAATGCTTATAACCAGATATAAAGATAGAAAAAGTATTTTGATGTGGGAAATTGATAATGGAGCAAATTTAGAATGTGATAATGGTGAAATAATTAAAGAGGTCAGGTACTCTTTATTGCAATTAGCTGATTTCTATGGAGCTTGTGCAGATGCTATACGAAAATACGATGAGCATCATATCATTTCAAGTGGTGATTCTATGCTTCTGAATAACCAATGGAATTCATTTAAATCTGTTATGAATGGAGAGGCTTATTCTGAGAGTATAGATAATGTAAATGAAAGGTTGTCTGCACTAGCATTACTCAATAAAAAATTAGATGTAGTAAGTATTCATTCTAACTCGATTTTGTTTGCAGATAGCCTAAATGAAAAAAATGATTCAGAAAATGTATTGAAGAATGATTTTCAATTATTAAAAAGAGAAGCTGAAAGATTAAATAAGGCATTATATAATGGTGAAACATACTGCTCGTTAGCTTTTGAAAATGAGGATTTTTATAATGATACACAGATTTTTTTGAATTCGATTGTGTCATCAAAGGTACAGCTTTCTTATTGGTGGTCATTTAGAAATGATTCCATTAAATTTAAGGATAATTATGTATATACAATAAGTGAGGGGAAGTTATTAGATTTAATTTGTAATGCAAATGAGCTACTTCAATCGACTTACTGCAAAAATAAGGCAGAAAATGAAAATACTACAGACTCATGGGACGATTTTTCGTTTGAAGTGATAGATGTTAATAAAGTAATAAGCGGCAATACATTTACTGAAGAAGCTAGCCTAAGGAGTAAGCTTCATAGACTTGTTATTTTGACGGGCATGATGTTTGTGTCAGCAGGTATATTAGTAGTTGTGCTTACGAGAGAGAAAATCAAAAGAAAGAGGAAAGATGAAGTTGTTTGGTGATTTGAGTAATATAATAAAATCAAAAGAAGAGCTTCTTGAAATGAAGCCTTTAGCAATGGCATTTATTGGAGATTGTGTATACGAGTTATATGTAAGAAATGTGTTATTATCAGAAGCATATAGGGATGTAAATGATTTACATCGCAAATCTGTTTCGTTTGTTAAAGCATGTGCTCAGGCAAATATATTACACAAATTGGAAGAAGAACTCACAGAGGAAGAAAAAAATATAGCACGAAGAGGAAGAAATGCTCATCCACATACGGTGCCCAAAAATGCAAATGTAGTAGATTATAGGTATGCAACTGCATATGAGGCTTTGGTAGGATATTTATATTTATCAGGTCAGAACGAAAGACTTATGTATATATTAGAAAAATCTATAGAAATTGGGAGAGAAAACAATGGAAAATAGAGAAAATGAGATTATATATGGAAGAAATGCTGTTACAGAAGCCATAAAATCAGGAATGGCTATAAATAAGGTGTTAATTTCATCTGGTGAGATATCGGGATCGTTAAAAGCTATTACAGCATTAGTAAAGGAAAAACATATTGTATATCAATTTGTAGATAAGAATAAACTTACAGAAATAACAGGAACTAAAAATCACCAAGGTGTCGCTTTGTATGCTGCGCCGATTAATTATTGTGAAATAGATGATATTTTAGATAAAGCAAAGGAATTAGGTGAAGACCCTTTTGTAATTATCTTAGATGAAATACAGGATCCACATAATTTTGGCGCAATAATTAGAACTGCAGATGCAGTCGGTGTTCACGGTATAATTATTCCTAAAAGAAGAAGTGTACAGCTTACCGGTACAGTAGCAAAAACATCTGCAGGTGCCTTTGCACATGTTCCAATTGCAAGGGTAACGAACATACCAGCAGCTATTGATGAATTAAAGAAAGCAGGTCTATGGATTGCAGGAACAGATTTGACAGGTAGCGTTCCATTTTATAAGGCTGATTATTCTGGTCCGATAGGAATAGTTATAGGCTCAGAAGGAGCAGGAATGGGAAATTTAGTTACAAAAAAATGCGATTATATACTTACAATTCCTATGAAGGGAGCAGTATCATCTCTTAATGCATCCGTTGCGGCAGGTGTTGTTCTTTATGAAGTTTTTAAAGGAAGGTTAGGTAAGTGATGGATTTTAAAAACGAATTAAATGATAGGCAATACGAAGCTGTAATCAATACGCAAGGACCTGTATTAATTCTTGCGGGTGCCGGAAGTGGAAAAACAAGGGTTTTAACATATAGAATAGCATATTTAGTTAGTGAATGCGGTGTTCCCGCACATAATATAATGGCAATCACATTTACGAATAAGGCTGCAAGAGAAATGAAAGAAAGAACTGAAAAAATTCTTTGTGGTAATATAGGAGGAATGTGGCTCAATACTTTTCACTCTGCATGTGGAAAAATACTTCGTGCACATGCAGAAAGAATCGGCTTTACAAAGTCATTTGTGATATATGATGAAACTGAAGTTACAACTGTAATTAAGGATTGTCAGCGTAGATTAAATATAGATGATAAAAGATTACCACACGGAAAAATCCGTGCAGTTATTTCTAAATTAAAGGACGAAATGGTTACTCCGGAGCACTTTGCAAGCTCGATAGACCAAAAGAATTTTGATAGCAGGATGTATGCAGAATGTTACAAAATGTATATGGAAACACTCAAAAAGAACAATGCTATGGACTTTGATGATATGCTTCTTTATACAATTAAGCTTTTTGATGAGTGTCCGGATGTGCTTGAATATTATCAGGATAGATTTAGATATATAATGGTAGATGAATACCAAGATACAAACAGGATTCAGTATGTTTTCATTTCAAAATTAGCTGCCAAGTATCACAATTTATGTGTTGTAGGCGATGATGACCAGAGTATTTACAGCTTTAGAGGAGCAGATATAAGAAATATTCTTGAATTTGAAAAGGAAAACAAAAATTGTAAAGTAATTAAGCTTGAACAAAATTATCGTTCAACACAATATATATTAGATGCAGCAAACAAGGTTATTTCAAATAATAATTCAAGAAAATCCAAAAATTTATGGACAGCAAAGGGAAATGGAGACAAAATTGTTCATTATACAGCATATAATCAAAATGAGGAAGCTGAATTTATTGTAAGAGAAATCAAAAAAGGGATTTCATCTGGAGAAATGAATTATAGTGATTATGCAATTTTGTATAGAGCAAATGCACTTTCTAAAAACATAGAAAACGCATTAGTAAGGCATAATGTTCCATATAAGATTTATGGTGGCTTTAGATTCTATGATAGAGCAGAAATTAAAGATTTAATAGCATATTTGAGAGTTTTTAACAATCCTTCGGATGATACGGCATTAAGAAGAATTATAAATGTTCCTAAAAGAGGAATTGGAAATACGAGTGTAGGTAAGGCGATTGAAATTGCAGAGCGTGAAAATACGTCGTTGTTCAATGTAATGCTTATGGCAAATGAATATCCTGAGCTTTCCAGAGCAGCACAAAAAATGATGGATACAGCAATTTTGTTTTCTGCAATTATGCTTAAAGCAGACGAAATGAGTATTCCTGACTTTGTTCAATGTGTTCTTGATGATACAGGCTTACTTGACTCGTATAAAAATGAAGATGCAGAAATTGAAGCGCAGGCGAAAATGGAAAACTTGAAGGAGTTTTTGTCAGTTGCAAAGGAATTTGAAAATGAACAGCGTGAAATGGGCAATGATGATATTACTTATGCAGGCTTTTTAGAATATGTTTCATTAAGCACAGATACAGACACGAAGGCCTCGATAGATGATGATAATAATAAAGTAACTCTTATGACGGTTCATAGCGCTAAGGGACTTGAGTTTCCGGTTGTATTCATTGTTGGAGCAGAGGAAGGTATTTTTCCTTCATCAAGATCTATAGAAGAATCAGCAGATGCAATTGACGAGGAAAGAAGACTTTGCTATGTTGCAATTACTCGCGCAATGCAAAAATTATTCATATTGAATACTGTTGATAGAATGTTATATGGTAAAACATCAAGAAATGCGCCTTCAAGATTTATAAGAGAGCTTCCAAGAGAATGTATTGAGGAGATGGGTGCAAGCAAAAATACAGAGTTTGGAGGCTTCAATGGTTATGGAAGAATGGATACCTCTAGCGGAATGAGCTTTAAGGGACAGCGTGGATTTGGAAGTAATTTTGAAAGCAGACAATATGAACAAGCAAATAAGATGCTTGAAAAACAATTTAAAGCTGAGGATTCATATAATAGTAAGCTCGCTGCTTTAGGTGGATTGAAAAATAAGCCAAATGTGACAAATGCTGTAGGAGATTACCTTAAGGATTTTGAGATTGGTCAAAGGGTAAGACATAAAAAATTTGGAGTAGGTACTGTGTCTAAAATTTTAGGCGAGGGTAAAAATAAAACATTAGAAATAGTTTTTGATGAGTGTGGTATGAAAAGGCTCATTATTGAGTATGCGAAGCTTCAAAATCCATAAAAAACAACAAAATATTAAATTTTGATAAAAATTAAAAAATGCTCTTGCATAATTATATAAAACGGAGTATATTATAGAACAGTTGTTAGCACTCGATTATATTGAGTGCTAACATAAGATTGAAAGTAAAGGTTATATTATAAAGGAGGAATTTATTTATGGGAATTAAACCATTAAGCGACAGAGTTGTTGTTAAGATGTTAGAAAGTGAAGAAACAACAAAAAGCGGTATTGTTTTACCGGGTTCAGCACAGGAAAAGCCACAGGAGGCAGAGGTTGTTGCTATAGGTCCTGGAGCAGTAGTTGACGGAAAGCTTATTCCTATGGAAGTTAAAATTGGTGATAAGGTGCTTATGAGCAAATATGCCGGAACAGAAGTAAAATATAAAGGCTCAGAATATACTATTTTGAAGCAGAGCGATATTTTGGCTATAGTTGAATAATTTTTAGGAGGAATAATATTATGGCTAAAGAAATTAAATTTAATGAAGATTCTAGAAAGGCGCTTGTTAAAGGCGTTGACCAATTAGCTGACACAGTAAAGATAACATTAGGACCTAAGGGAAGAAATGTTGTACTTGATAAAAAGTTTGGTGCTCCATTAATTACTAACGATGGTGTTACAATTGCAAAGGAAATTGAGTTTGAAGATCGTTTTGCAAATATGGGTGCACAGCTCGTTAAAGAGGTTGCTACAAAAACAAACGATGTTGCTGGTGACGGTACTACAACAGCTACAGTACTTGCTCAAGCTATTATACGTGAAGGTCTTAAAAATATAGCAGCTGGTGCTAATCCTATGATTTTAAAGAAGGGTATTAAGCAAGCTGTAGATGCGACTGTTGAAAGTATTCATGCTAATAGCCAAAATGTAAGAGGTAAAGAGGATATTGCACGTGTAGCTTCAGTTTCAGCAAATGACGAAAGCGTTGGTGCTTTAATAGCAGATGCAATGGAAAAGGTTACTAATGATGGTGTTATTACTGTTGAAGAATCAAAGACTATGGGTACTAACTTAGAAGTTGTTGAAGGTATGCAGTTTGACAGAGGATATATTTCTGCTTATATGGCAACTGATACTGATAAGATGGAAGCAATTCTCGATGATCCATACATTTTAATTACAGATAAGAAAATTTCAAATATTCAAGAAGTTCTTCCTATTTTAGAGCAGATTGTTCAAGAAGGCAAAAAGCTTTTAATTATTGCAGAGGATGTTGAAGGCGAAGCACTTACAACTCTTATTGTTAATAAGCTTAGAGGAACATTTAATTGTGTTGCAGTAAAGGCTCCGGGCTTCGGTGACAGAAGAAAAGAAATGCTTCGTGATATAGCTATTTTGACAGGTGGTGAGGTTATTACTGATGAGCTCGGTTATGACCTTAAGGAAGCTACTGTAGAGATGCTTGGACGTGCAAGACAGGTGAAGGTTGCAAAGGAAAATACTATCATAGTTGATGGAGCAGGTGATGTTGATGAAATTAAAAAGAGAATTTTATCGATAAAAACACAAATTGATGAAACTACATCTGAATTTGACAAAGAAAAGCTTCAGGAAAGACTTGCAAAATTATCAGGCGGTGTAGCTGTTATCCAAGTAGGTGCTGCTTCAGAGACAGAGATGAAAGAAAGAAAGCTTAGAATTGAAGATGCTCTTGCTGCAACTAAGGCTGCTGTAGAGGAAGGCATAGTAGCTGGTGGTGGTACAGCATATATCGATGCTATTTCTTCTGTTGCAAAGCTTCTTAAAACAACAAGTGGTGACGAAAAGACTGGTGTACAGATTGTTATGAAAGCATTAGAAGAACCTGTTAAGCAAATTGCTATTAATGCAGGTCTTGAGGGTGCTGTAATTGTTGATAAAGTAAAGACAGCTAAGCCTGGTATAGGATATGATGTTCTCAATGAAAAATGTGTAGACATGATTTCAATGGGTATTGTAGATCCAGCAAAGGTGACTCGTTCAGCTCTTCAAAATGCGGCTTCAGTTGCAGCTACACTTCTTACAACAGAAGCTGTTGTTGCGGATATTCCTGAGCCAGAGCCGGTTGCTCCTGGTGGTGCTGGTATGGGTGGAATGTATTAATTTATTATTCACCTAACAAATAAAGTAATAATATTTTTTTACACAGAAATTTGCTTTTTTGCATTTTTCTGTGTTTTTTATTATTTTAGTTATTATTTTAAATAAAATTCATTAATTTCTTGCGTTTTGGATAAAATAGTATTATAATGGATTTATTAACATTGATTGTATAAAAAATGAACAAATTAAGAACACGGGCGTATTTGAAAATTCAAGTATGACTGTCTTTTTGTTTTTAATTAAAAGGATGCGAAAATAATGGAGTTTGAAACAGCAACTTTAGCTGCAGAAAGAATGGGCGTTAAAGTAAGAACAATACAAAAATGGGCTTCTTCTGGAAAATTAGCAGGTGCGTATAAAAAGGGCAATATATGGATGATTCCAAAAAATGCAGATGCAGTTGAGAATTTAAAAACGGATGTCGAGGAAAAATCGTATATTGAAAGAAATCCTATGCCTATGTTGAGTGGTAATTTTGAACCTGGAAATGTAATAGAGTATATCGAGTCATTAAAAAATGATGAGGAAAAATGTATTGCATATGGTGAATATTATTATGCAACAGGCAGGCGTAAAGAAGCTGTTGAAAGTTTTATTCCATTCCTAAATAATGAAGTGATACAATACCGTTTAACTCCTTTATGGATTTGTATTTATTCAAAAATATATTGTTCAGATTATTATGATTTGGATATTGATTTAGACGAATATAGAAGTGATTTGAAAAAAAGCATAAATGAAAGTAATTGCACACAGGAAAAGGCAATATTGATTTTTGTTGCTCATGCTATGGATATACTTTTTCACATTGAACCTAAAAATATTCCTCCTTTAGATGAATATTTGAAGTATTTACCCAAAGGTATTCAGCTTTTTGCATTTTATATTATGTCCTACAAGGCATATACGGACGGTGAATACGAAAGAGGATATGTTATAGCAGAGATGGCAATATTAACAACTAAAGAAATGTATCCTTTACCAATGGTATATAATCATATTATGGCTGCAGCAAACCTATTGAGCTTAAATAGAATTAAAGAAGCTAAGAAATACCTAAAGGAGGGCTGGAAAATTGCTGAAAAAGATAATTTTATACAACCCTTTGGAAAACATTATGGACTATTATTAGGTTTAGCTGAAGCATTTTTCAAAAAAGAGGAAGTAAATATCTATAAAAAAATGATTGAAATATATACGGAGTTCGATGTTGGTTGGAAAAAAATTCATAACAAAAAGACAAGTCGAGATATGGTAGATAATTTAACACATATTGAATTTATAATTGCGATGCTTTTTTGTAAGAATTGGAAAATAAGTGAGATAGCTGAGCATATTGGTATAAAAGAAAGAAATGTAAAGATGTATTTACAAGCAGTATATCAAAAATTAGCAGTTACGAGTAAAAAGGAATTAACAAAATATATGATATAAATAAAAAAAGTCTCTCGATAAAGAGAGACTTTTTTTGGCGCACCCAGCAGAGCTCGAATCCACAACCTTCTGGTCCGTAGCCAGATGCTCTATCCAATTGAGCTATGGGTGCGTGTACGTGTTCGTTTCCAAACAACATTTGTTATTTTAAACGATTAATCGGAATATGTCAATAGAATTTAGAAAAAGGTTCTTTTTTTATTTCCGTGAAAAGTTTACGAAAATAATGGAGGACAGTCCAGTGATAATTTACTTGCTATCAAATAAATCATTTGTTTGTAACTATCTAAAGTTCTATATCCCCTTGCTCTTCGTTTAGCAGATTG
>JAZNOJ010000046.1:0-1595 GCA_045580735.1 Candidatus Egerieisoma sp.
TTCTATCATTCTGCCGAAATACGCAGGATAATAGATTCGCTTCCCGAAAATTCCCGTAGCAACAGGCCGGAGCTGACCTCTTTTTTACACGAGGATAAGAGCTATTTTGTATGTGCAGTTCCGGCCTTTCCCACAAAGGCCTCTTATATTACACCCGAGCCTACCCAAAACTATATTTTATGTATTTATACTATGGATAATATCAGCTATGCACCCTATCCTTTTATTGATAACAGTAAAATCGACCTTATGATTACAGATGAAAACGATAATATTATTTTATCTGCAGACCCCACTGAATACGGAAATAAATTTGATTCTGATAAGTCAATGGAAAAACGTCTGCATAAGACATTATCACTTAAAAACCCGGATTGGAATATTACGGTTTTCATGCCTGACAGTAATACGGGTTCATTTTCCACACTGTCAAACATCTTTGTAATTGTAATGATTTTATTCAACATAGCTACCTTGATTTTTATTTCTAAAATATTACAAAACATTATAACTAAAAGAATCATTAATCTAAGAAAAAAAGTAATCAAAATAACACAGAAGGATAATTCCTACCGTGTGTCATATGATTATCAGGACGAACTTAGCGAAATCGCCTCTATTATCAATCAAGTTCTCGATTCAATTCATCAGGTTAATGAAGAAAAGCTCACCGCAATGGATAATCTTTACAATGCGCAAATTCTTCAGAAGGAAACACAGATTTTTTATCTTCACGGGCAGCTTTCTCCACACTTTTTGTACAATTCACTTTCTTACATTCAGGGAATTTCATTTAAGTATAACGCAACTGAAATTGTACAGATTACATCATCAATGTCAAAGGTCTTTCGCTACTTATCTAATAATATTAATATTTCTACTATTAAACAGGATTTAGATTGTGCTATTGAATATTTTAATGTCATAAATATGAGAAGAACAAATCCCATTACTATATCAAATGAGATAAATTCTTCATTGTTAGAGATTAGATGCTTAAAAATGATTTTCCAACCTGTGATTGAAAACATACTAAAGCATGCCTTCACAGTTGATGAAAAAGGGGAAATTCTAATCAGCTCTGTCGATGATGAAACTTATGTGATTATTGATATATCTGACAATGGTTGCGGAATTGCTCCTGAACAGCTTGAGAAACTTCAAAAGGACTTGGAAAACAGTAGTCTGAATCAATTTCAGAACAGAGAGCATGTAGGGCTTGCAAACATTAATCTGCGCCTAAAGCTGTATTATGATTCTAACTGTGGTATAAGAATAAAGTCAGAACAAGGCAATGGTACGATAATTCGCATAATTTTCCAAAAGGAGCTTCCTGAATTCAAGGAAAATAGTCGTAAAATAAAAGCCCCAAAATGAGAAAAATGAGGACAATTGCAAATTGTAAAAGTCCTCATTTTTTTGGTATAATTGAATTGCCAAAAACAATAACACCGGAGACTATCCCAAATTTTGTGTAAAGTCTATACAAGACCTCCAAGATGATATATAATAAAAATATCATTTTGGAGGTTTTAATTATGCCAAGGTACAAATTAAGTCCCGAAGAACGGGCAGCAGAACAGGAAAGAAAAGAA
>JAZNOJ010000047.1:0-14159 GCA_045580735.1 Candidatus Egerieisoma sp.
CGCATTTGTTTGGTGCATAATGCTCGTTGACCTCCCCTCTTGACAAAATCTTTTTCAGAAGAGTAGTTTTTTTAATTATAACACATACAAAAGCAAAACGACAGGGGCAAAATGCCCCTGTCAAATCATTTATCCTGCCGCATCCAACATATTCTCTATGAAGATGCCATACCCTCGTGTTGGATCATTCACCAGCACATGGGTAACTGCTCCAACTAACTTGCCGTTTTGCACGATTGGCGAACCTGACATACCTTGAACTATTCCACCTGTAGCCTCCAAAAGTCTTTTATCTACTATCTTAATATTAAAGCATTTTGTTCCTTCTTCATTTTTTTCATTAATTTGCGTTATTTCTATAGAATATTTTTCCATTTTACCTGTAATTGCCGAAGACATGATATAAGCATCAGCTTTTTTTAGTTGTTCACTTTTTCCGACTGGAAATCTGCAAAGCTTAGATGAATCACTAAAGGCTCCGTTAATCTGTCCGTAAACACCCCTTACAGTATTAGATTTAATTGTTCCTAAAGGCGCTTTATTTTCTTTAAAATAACCATGAAGCTCTCCTGGACAGCCTATTTGTCCCTTTTTTATATCTGTAATCACTGCTTCATATAAAGTTCCTCCAGAAATTTTATAAATATTGTTTCCGTCTGAAATTGCATGACCCAGTGCAGCGAAGTTTTTATTATTTTCATCATAGAACGTAAGCGTACCAATTCCTGCAATTGTATCTTTAGCCCATATTCCCAATTTATATTCGCCTGATTCTTTGTCTTTACATAAGCTTAAATTATACTTCATTTTTCCATTTTGACCTTCAATGGTTACAATAATGTTCTCCTCACACATCGCCATCGCTTTATGCATATCCTCAATAGAATTTACAGAAATATCATTTATAGCAAGGATTCTGTCACCTTCCTTGATACCAGCTTCCTTAGCAGGCGAGGAATATTCGTCATTTTCATCCATATATCCTATAAATCCAGTAATAATCACACCAAATGATTTCATTTTTATACCAATAGGCACGCCACAAGCAATTAAATATCTTTGACTATCTTTAACCTGACTATTTGCGGACAATATACTACTGTTAGAAAAAACACAAATAGATATGAATAATATAACTACAGCTCTAATTTTATACTTTACTTTCACAAACCATTTTGCCTCCCTTACAAGTGTGGAGTTGAAATTTATTCTCTTCCCACAATGTAAGTTAACCATAATAAGTTTTTTATATGCTGTTACAATATTCAATTAAACCTAAAATTGGAACAATTATCTAAAATTTGGAAATTAAGTCCTTTGCATGTACCATTGTAATTTCAGATTCGGAGTCTCCATCTAATAATCTAGCTACCTCTTTAATCTTTTCCTCTTTATTCAAAGTTTTTACAATAGTTGCTGTTTTGTTATCATCGAAAAGCTTCTTTATAAAAATATTGTTATCCGCTGCTGCTGCAAGCTGTGCATGGTGAGTAACACAAATAACCTGATGCTTTTGTGATATGATTTTTAATTTTCTCGCAACACTATTAGCGGCCTTTCCGCTTATACCAGTATCAATTTCATCAAAAATAAGTGTTGGTATACTATCAGCATCAGCTAAAATCGTTTTAATTGCTAACATAATTCTTGAAAGCTCACCACCTGAAGCTATTTTAGAAAGAGATTTAAGTGGCTCACCGGGATTGGAGGAAATTAAAAATTCTATATCATTTAAGCCCTCTGATGTAAATTTATAATATCCGTTTTCATCAATATCATCATTAAATTTTATGTCTGCATCAAAAATAGTTTTGCCCATTTCAAGGCTTTTCAATTCTTCCATAATCTGTAATGACAATTTTTTCTTTTCATCAACACGAAGCTCACTTAGCTTTGAAGCCAATGAAAAAAGCTCTTTGTTTTTTTTCTCTAGACTAACTAATATTTCATCAACTATACCCTGCGCAGATAATAATTTTTCGAGCTGTGCTTGTGTATCATTTCTATATTGTAATACTTTTTTTATATCTTCCCCATATTTTCTTTTAAGTTTATTAATTAGCTCTAGACGCTCTTCAATTTCATCGAGCTCATTTTTATCGAAATATACATTGTCCGCAAGTCCTCTAATTTCGTTACATATATCTTCTAATGTGTATGAAATCTCCTCTATACGGTTTAACAAATTAGAATACTCCTCAGAATATGAAGAAATCGAAGTCATATTAGCTGCAACAGATGATATACCATCTGAAACACTAACATTATCTCCATAATCCTCTCCCTTTAAAATATTTTTAGACACATTTAATGCTTCAGAAATTTTGCTGGCATTATTTAAAATATCTCTTCTAGCTTTTAATTCAATATCCTCATCTACATAAAGCTCAGCTTTATCAATTTCATCAATTTGATATTGATACAAATCTGCAAGTCTTTCTCTTTCCTTTGGATCACCAGAGTAATCATTTAAAGAAATATACAGCTCCTTAAATTCAGACAAAAGCGCCTTGTATTTATCTTTGACTTCTATTATATTGGCCGCCCCGTATTCATCTAAAAGCTTCATATGGCCACCAGCCTTGACAATAGATTGATTATCATTTTGACCATGAATATCTATCAGAAAGCTACCAAGCTGTCTCAACGAAGATAAAGGAACAATCCTTCCATTCACACGGCAAATATTTCTACCTGTATTTGACAATTCTCTTTGTAAAACAAGAGAACCATCCTCCTCATTTTCAATACCTAGCTCTTGTAAATATTCCTGTATTTCCTTATTATCTACATAAAATATTCCTTCAGTGAACGCAGTGTTACAGCCTGATTTAATAAGCTCCTTGGAGGTCCTAAAGCCAAGCATACATTGGATTGCATCAATCAAGATTGACTTACCAGCTCCTGTTTCTCCCGTAAGACAATTCATGCCTTCTGTAAATTCAACAATCAGCTCCTCTATAAGTGCAATATTTTTTATTCTAAGCTGTAAAAGCATTTCTATTCACCGCCTAATCAATTAAACGTTTTAGCGTTCCCACTACATTTTCCGCATATTCTTCCGTACGACATACCATCAGAATTGTATCGTCACCTGCAATTGTACCTAGTGATTCAACTAACTTCAAAGAGTCTACAGCAGACGCAACAGCCTGTGCCATTCCAGGTAGCGTCTTTATAACAACAAGATTTTGTGCATAATCAGCCGACACAAAGCCATGTGCAAATACCGGAAGAAGCTGTTCAGGTATAGTTAGCGCTTTTCCTGTAAGAGGTGCATATTTTGTATTTTTAATCGTTCCCTTTACCTTAACAAGCTGCAACACCTTTATATCTCTTGAAACAGTAGCCTGAGTTACATTAAAGCCTCTAGCTGAAAGCTGCTCTAATAACTCCTCCTGTGTTTCAATTTCTAATTCATCTATTATTTCCAAAATACTTTCGTGTCTTTTATTCTTCATTTAGAACCCTTTCTCTTCTTTCAGTTGCCTTTTTTCTTAATGCTTCATAAAAATTGGGTGGATCTATTCTAATTATTCGTACCTTTTCTTTGCCCCTTGAGCAAACAACACTGCTTTTTAACGGCAGCTTAAAATCCGAATATCCATCAGTGGTTACAAACATTTGCTTATGTTCTCTGCAAAGCTCCATCCTAATTTTGCTTGTGCTTCTTGCAACTATCGATCTTCCATCAGTATAATGAGCGCAAATAGGTGTCACTACAATAATATCATTTCCCGGTTCAACAATCGGACCACCAGCTGATAGTGAATAAGCAGTTGATCCGGTTTGTGTAGACACTATAATACCATCGCATGGATATGCATCAACAAGAGCATCATTAATAAATAAATTTAAATATGCTACTCCTGAAAGAGTTCCTCTTGTAAGTACACAATCGTTTATAGCAATTTTGTTATATAAGGTTTCACCTATTTCAGAGAAAACATTAACCTCTAATGTCATTCTCTCCTCAATCACATAATCGCCTTTGACTAGTCTTAAAATGGTTTTATCTACATCATTCTTATCAAATTCAGTGAGAAGACCAAGCGTTCCTAAATTGAAGCCTAATACAGGTAAATCACGCTTAATAGCCACTGCAGCGGTCTTTAAAAATGTCCCATCTCCACCAACACTTATAAACATATCGGTATGGTTACATATATCTGGTTGATTAAAATCAGAGCTTTCTATTACATCCCATTTTTCACCTTTAGGTGAGTTTGCCACACTGATTTCCTGTATTTTTTTCTTCAAAAGCTCAACATAATCAATGCTTTCCTTTTTGTTTTTATTATATAATATACCTACAGTCATATTACACCACCGAGAAATCATTCCTGAAGATTATACATCAATTTCACTTTTTCGTCTACAAATACATATATACTCTGTATTTCCATCTCCTCCTTTTATTGGAGATTCAAAAAGATCTAATACATAAAATCCTGTTTCTTCAAAAAAGCAAGCTATCTCCCCAGCTACCTTACACGCAATTTTGGGATCTTTAACAATTCCCTTTTTGTTTAATAGCTTTTTCCCTACTTCAAATTGTGGCTTAATTAAAATTACGGCTATTCCATTTTCTTTCAGTAATCGAAAAATATGCGGTATTATTAGCTTAATAGAAATAAACGATACGTCTGTTACAGCTATATCATAATTGCCTTCATTTTCAAAAAAATTGCGTATATCTGTGTTTTCATACGAAATAACTCGATTGTCTGCTCTTATTTTTTCATTTAATTGTCCGTGACCAATATCAACAGCAGCAACGCTTTCAATCCCTTCCATAAGCAGTACCTCAGTAAATCCACCCGTAGAAGCTCCAATATCAACTGCCTTCAATCCACTAACATCAATTCCAGCTTTCTCGAGGCCGTATTTTAATTTAAAAGCTCCACGACCCACATAAGGTACTGGGTCCTTGTCACATTCGATTTTGTCGATTTCCTCATTAATATCGTAAGATGTTTTTTTTACTGTAATGCCATTAACACGAACACAGCCCTCTTTTATTGCTCTTGCAGCACGTGTCCTGCTATCGTAATAATTATTCTTTGTTAATAATGCATCTAATCTCATTTATCTACACCTATGTTTGACTCCTCAACAGCTCTCATTACCCTTTTCACTATGCTTATAGAATCCATACCTGCTTGCTCATATAATTCAGCTATATCTCCATGTTCTATAGACAATTGCGGAACAGCGATGCTTTCAAAATATGCTTTATAATTTAGCTTTTGCAAAAATAGCGCAATACTCGAGCCAAATCCACCCTCTAATACACCATCCTCAGCTGTAAAAATAATATCAGGCTTATATTTCTCAATACATTTTAAAATCCCAGCTTCGTCTAGCGGTTTTAAATATCTACTATGAAAGACCGTTACATTACATAAATCCTTTAATGCTTTAGCTGCTTTTATGCAATTATCTGTAATTTGTCCTAATGTAATAAATAATACATTTTTATTTGTACTAACACCTTCTCCTGAGAACAACACCGCACCTTTGCCAATTTGAACGGGATTATTGATAATTTCTGATATATCAAGCTCAGATGAATCCTTTGCAGGATAACGGATAATATACGGTCCTTTCAAATCATCAGATGCTGATAAATGAAGCATCTGTTTAAGCTCTAATGAACAACAAGGTGCGCAAACAGTAATTCCAGGTACAGAATTCAAATATGATATATCATATATTCCATGATGTGTTCTGCCATCCCTACCAGAAATACCTGCTCTATCTAAAGTAATAGTTACATTTAGTCCTTGTAATGCACAATCATGCAAAAGCTGGTCATAAGCTCTTTGCATAAACGTTGAATAAATGGCTACGTATGGCTTCATACCTACCGCAGCCATTCCGGCTGCCATTGTAATAGCATGCTCTTCAGCAATACCAACATCAACAAACCTTTCAGGATGCTTTTCTGCAAATTTTTCTAATCCTGTTCCGGATGGCATGGCGGCAGTTATCGCAGCTATCCTGCTGTCGTTATCAGCCATTTTTACCAGTTCACATGCCATTATTGATGAATAACCCTGCTGCTTTGTTGTCTTATTTTTTTCCTTGGGTGAAACACCATGATATGCACTTGGATTTTGTTCAGCTTCATTGTAGCCTTTGCCCTTCTGCGTTATTATATGAATTAATACAGGACAATTCAAATCCACCGCACGCCCCACAGCACCTTCTACTTCTTTTATATTATGTCCATCAATAGGACCGATATATTTAATTCCTAATTCTTCAAACCATTCACCAGGAATCGTTAACAATCTAAAAAATAATTTGAATTTTTGTATCAGTTTAACTAAAGCTTCTCCTATTAGAGGTATTCTTCCTAAACCACTCTTAATTTTCTTCTTGGCTTGTAAATACGATTTACCTGTCCTTATCTTACCTAAATATTTAGACATTCCACCGACATTTTTGGCAATTGACATACCATTGTCATTTAAAATGATTATTAATCCGCTTTTCATGGTTCCGGCATCGTTTAAAGCTTCATACACCATTCCATTAGTAAAAGCACCATCACCAATAATTGCAGCAACTTTATATTTACCACCTGACATATCTCTTGCTCTTGCCATTCCCACTGCCGCAGAAATAGATGTAGAGCTATGACCTGTTTCAAAACAGTCTGCATCGCTTTCTTCTCTCTTTGGGAAACCACTCAATCCTTGATACTGCCTTAGAGTGTCAAACAAAACATTTCTTCCAGTTAACAATTTGTGCACATATGCCTGATGTCCCACATCCCAAATAATTTTATCTGAAAATGGATCTAATATACTATACAAGCCTAAAGTCAGTTCAACAATACCTAGATTCGACGCCAAATGTCCTCCGTTTTTTAGAACTACATCGATAAGTCTACCTCTTATCTCCTCGGCGAGCATTTCCTTTTCACTTAAATTCAGTTTTTTTATATCATTAGGTGATTTTATATTTTCAAGCATTAATAATTTCTCTCCAAAAGGAATATGGCAAGCTCTTTCAAAAATTGGCAAGCCTTTATCTGTTCATCATCCTCACACATTGTCATAAGCTCATCACATGCATTGAGGGCATCCTTTGTTAAAGCTGTTAATATTTCTTTACTTTTGTCTATACCATGAAGTGTAACAAATGTTGTTTTTCCTTCTTGGGCGTCACTACCTATTGTCTTACCTAAAAGCTTAATATCTCCTTCAACATCCAAAATATCATCCTTTATTTGGAACGCAAGACCAATAGTATCTGCATATTTAAGTAATGTATCAGATTTTTTTGTATTTTCTTTATTTGACAACGCAGACGCAATTAATACCGGCACTCTTAGCAAGGCTCCTGTTTTTCTGTTACATAAATAAACTAGCTCTTCTTCTGTAATAGTGCGTGTTTCTGCGTCAATGTCGACTATTTGTCCACCTATCATACCCTCGGTACCGGCTGCATATGCAATATGCTTTAATGCTCTTATACCAAACAACGGATTAGGATATGATTCTGCACCTCCTGCAGCAATTTCAAAAGACATTGTCAAAAGTGCATCTCCTGCCAAAATTGCAGTAGCTTCATCAAACTGTTTATGACATGATGGTCTGCCTCTTCTAAAATCATCATTGTCCATAGCAGGTAAATCATCATGTATCAAAGAATAAGTATGAATCATTTCAACAGCAGCCGCAAAGGGCATTATGTGCTCTCTTTTAACTCCTAAAACTTCACCTGCTTTTATTGCAAGCACAGGTCTTATCCGCTTACCTCCAGCTAAAAGACTATATCTCATAGCTTCATATACAACTTTTTGGTAATTTTCCTTTAATGATATATTTTCATCCAAATAGTTACTCACATAGCTAGCAAGCACATTCAGGTTTTCAATAAAATTTTCATTCATTTCCTGAAACCTCCTTCAAAGAAATTAATTCGATTTTTCCTTTATATTCATCTAACTTTGCTTGACAATAATCCACAAGCTTAACAGCTTCTTCAAATTGGGAAATAGACTCTTCGAGCGACATTGTACCTATTTCCATATTTTGTATTATCTTTTCTATTTTTGATTTTGCTTCCTCATACGTCAATACTATATTATCATTCATAAATATTTCTCCTGCATTTCATATTTTTTGGGCTTCAAATCGTCCATTTGAGGTTTGAATTGTTAATTTTTCATTAAAAACCACATCGTCAGCATTAATTACTGCACTTCCGTTTTCTTTAAAAACTATACTATAGCCTCTTTTTAAAACTTCTGTTGGATTTAATGCATTTAATTTTGCAACCAATAACTTAAATTCATTTTCATTTTGAGCAAATATACGATTAAAGGCTTCATTTAATTTGGCTAAATTCATATCCATATCCATTTTTCTATTATCTATTATATTGCCAAAATTTTGAATAACGGTATGCTTTTTAATATTATCAAGCTCCAATTGTTTTAATTTATAATATGTTTCCGGAAGCTTTTGTATCTTTTGTCTATATGATTTTAATTTTTCTTGAAGTTCGGATAATATTGGAACTGCTAATTCTGCTGCTGCAGAAGGTGTTGGGGCTCTTAAATCTGCCGCAAAATCTGTCAATGTAAAATCTGTTTCATGTCCTACAGCAGAAATAATCGGCACATCACATGCAGCTACTGCTCGAACAGTTTCTTCTTCATTAAATGCCCATAAATCCTCTATAGAGCCTCCTCCTCGCCCTACTATAACAACATCACAACATTTAGTATTTGAAATGTAATTTAACGCATTTACAATTTCTGAGGAAGCTTTTTCGCCTTGAACTGCGACATCAAACATTTTGATATTCATCGTTGGAAATCTTCTTCCGACTACATTTTGAATATCTCTTATAACGGCTCCCTTCTGTGATGTAACTACACCAATACACCGAGGTAAAGTAGGAATGGATTTCTTTCTAAGTTCATCAAACAGACCTTCATTATGAAGCTTGTTCTTTAGAGCTTCATAAGCCATATGAAGTGCACCAACGCCATCAGGAAGTATTTTTTTTGCATAAAGCTGATATACTCCATCTCTTTCATATACAGATATGCTTCCAAATACTAAAACCTTCATTCCGTCCATCGGCTTGAAGGATAATTCTTTAACGTTAGTTGAAAACATCACACATTTAAGCAAGCCTCCAACATCCTTTAGGCTAAAGTACGCATGCCCTGAGCTATATACTTTGAAATTTGAAATCTCACCGCTTACATATATGCCTGCTAAATTAGTATCATATGAAAGAAGTGCCTTTATATAGTTATTAATATTAGATACAGTAAGAATCTTTGCTGAATCAGGTATTTGATTCATTATAAACACTTCCTAAAATACCATTTATGAAGCTACCTGCATCTGCATGACTATATTTTTTTGCCATTTCAACAGCTTCGTTTATTGAAACACTAGACGGAATATCTTCTTTATACAAAAGCTCATAAATAGCAACACGTAATACAGCCAAATCTATTTTTGACATTCTGTCAATTGTCCAATCCTTTGAATATTTAATAATATAATCATCTATAGTCTGTATATTTTCAATTACACCACAAATTGTTTCATTGATATATTCTGTATCAAGCTGTTGAATCTCTTCTTCACTAATTCCCGAAATATATACATCTATCATGGAATTTGAATCTAAAGTTTCCATAATATCATCAGCTTCATCGTCTGAAGCTTTCTTACCAAAATCACACAATCTTTTGTCAATGAATGTATTTTGAAATATAATTTTTACAGCTGCTTCTCTTGAATCACGTCTACTCATAAATATAACACTCCTGAACAATTATCTGTATGAACCTGGTGGAAGAATTTTATCGAGAATATTTTTGAGAAAAGTTTTGTCCTTCTGAAGCTGCTTTCCAACTAAATATCCTACAGTAACACAAAGCGACATAAATAGTGTTTGCAATATGCCTAACATAACAAACGAAAAACCAACAGCCAAACCTATTAGTGCTCCATTTATAGCATAAAAATGCTGTCTGTAAAATTTATAAATCCTTCTTAGCATACATCATTCCTCCGATTTTCCGGTGGTACTAACACCATCTACACTAATATCTATCAATGAAACTCCGATTTCCATAGAATTTACTACCGAATCCTTGATTCTCTCTTGAACATTTTTACACAATGACGGAACATTTACTTCCGGATATACAGTAAGCTTTACACTTATCTCGACGCCTTTTTTAGTAAATTTTGCTTTTGCTTTTGCTTCTTTGACTCCGCCAAATTTTTTTGAAACAGCAAGGGCAATATTTTCAATTGAGTTTGCAGAAATACGGATAACGCCTGTTTCATTATCAGTACAAAAATAACTATTTGAGCTTTTCCCTTTTATTCCGGATGTTAATGCTATAATATTCAAAAGCATAAAAACAAAGCCTACAATAAAAAGCATTGCATCATACTGATTTGAACGATAAAATGTCACCTTTATATACTCTAAAACTGCCTCCATCACCTTTTTGTCTGAAAAAGGTGAAATCATTACAATTCCCCATATCACGGTTGATATCAAAGCATAAAATGCAACTAATATCCTGTAAAAAATATTCACTCAGTGTCACTCTCGCTTTCTTTATTAATTATATCCGCTTCATCGCTATAGTCAACACCCTGAACATGAATATTCACAGCATCTACAGATATACCAGATAATGACTCGATAGTACTTTTTACCTTTTCCTGTATCTCGTATGCAAGATCTGGTATTCTGTAACCATATTTAACCACAACGTATAAATCAACAGTCGTAGCATCATTTTTTGTTACAACCTTAACGCCCTTTGAAGGATTTTTTCTTCCAAATGCTTCTGCAATTCCTCCTGCAAAGCCACCACTCATGCTAGACACTCCCTTAACCTCCGAAGCAGCAACTCCGGCCATTACAGCAATAGCTTCATCAGTAATCATCATACTGTCATTTTCATCAAATACGATTTGTGAATCGTTTTCATTATTTTGCATAGCATTTTCTTCAAAATCAGACATTTGGTTATCCTCTCGATGCTCTCAGAATTTTATTTTATAATACTCTCATCCCAGCTTTCTGGCTTTTCAATGTTCAAAAGATATACAACTGATGCTGCGATATTTGACAAGCCAAACTTACCGTCTTTAATCTGATATTTGTCTTTATTTTCTGTATTATCATAAAAAATACAAGGTACTGGATTAAGTGTATGTGCAGTTTTAGCCTTTGGATTACCATCTGCATTAACAACTACCTTACCCTTCTTTACTTCGTACATTTCGTCAGCATTACCATGGTCAGCAGTAATAATTGCCATACCGCCCATTGCATCAATAACAGGCAAAATTCTTGAAAGACAAATGTCTACTGTTTCAACCGCAACACGAGCTGCTGCCATATTTCCTGTGTGACCTACCATATCGCCATTGGCAAGGTTAATTCTGGCATATTTATACTTTCCTGTCTGAAGCTCAGCAATAAGAGCATCTGTAGCTTCAGCAGCTTTCATCCAAGGTCTTTGTTCAAAAGGAACAACATCAGATTTAACCTCTATATATGTTTCCAATTCATCATTGAACTTACCACTCTTATTTCCATTCCAGAAATAAGTAACGTGTCCGAATTTCTGTGTTTCTGCTACAGCAAGCTGTGCGATTCCTTTATTTGCAAGAAGCTCGCCCATTGTGTTCTTAATAGTTGGTGGTTCTACCAAGAATCTTGAAGGAATATTTAAATCTCCATCATATTGGAGCATACCTGCATAGCATACATTAGGCATTGATTTACGATTAAATGTAGCAAGTGCTTTATCTTCAAATGCGCGGCTGATTTCTAAAGCTCTGTCACCTCTAAAATTAAAGAATATAACAGAATCGCCATCTACAATCCTGCCAACCGGACCATTATCGTCTGCAATAACAAATGCAGGAAGATCCTGGTCAATACAGCCTGTTTCTTTTCTGTAAGTTTCTATTGCCTCTGCAGCACTTGCAAATGTGCGACCTTCACCTAATACATGAGTATTCCAGCCTCTCTCAACCATAGACCAGTCAGCTTCATATCTGTCCATAGTGATGTTCATTCTTCCGCCGCCACTTGCAATCTTAACATCAAAGCTTTCATCTCTTAACCCAGCAATATATTCTTCAAAAGGAAGAACGTAGTCAAGAGCTGATGTTTCTCCTACATCTCTTCCATCAAGTAATATGTGAACACATACTTCTTTGACGCCCTCTGCCTTTGCTTGCTTTATCATGTTCTTTAAATGATCTATATGTGAATGCACATTTCCGTCTGAAAAAAGTCCAATGAAATGTAATTTTGAATTATTGCTTTTAATATTTTCGATTATTTCTGTCCAGCCTTTAGCCTTAAACATAGCACCTGACTCAATAGATTCATTTACAAGCTTAGCTCCCTGACTATAAACTGCACCTGCACCAATTGCATTATGTCCTACCTCTGAGTTACCCATATCATCGTCAGATGGAAGTCCTACTGCAGTTCCGTGTGCTTTGAGTGAAGTATGCTTATATTCTGCAAAAAGCTTATCTAAAACCGGCGTATATGCAAGACTTACTGCATTACCCTCCTGACTATCTCTAAGTCCGATTCCATCCATAACTATTGTAACTATAGGTCCTTTATATTCAAACATAAAATTTCCTCCATATTTATTATTTACTTACTTTCACATTTTACTAAAATTATACAAAAAAATCAATGAAATTTAAAAATGTGACTTGATTTTATAGCAATATCCCTAAAAGGTCAACATTCATATTATTTCCCGGGAAATAATATCTAACTGTAACTTTATTATATTTCCAAGCATATTTTAAATTGAAAGGAAATTTAATAAACGGAGGTAATTTTCATGAATAATATTTGTAACTCTCCTTTCACTACACTTCCTTTAGACGATCCGTCTATAGTTAATATATCAAATGATGTCGAAAATAGATGTTACGCAATGGTAAGTGTTCCATGGCAAACACCCGGAAAATTATATTCTGCATGCGAAGGCTTGCACCAAGGTACAATTTTCCACGATTTAGATCAGCCATATATTTGTACTATTGCCAAAAATATCAAAAAGGAGGGCTGTGATTGTGAACAAAGATAAATTAAAACACGAAATAATGGCTCTAGATTTTGCTCTTACAGACCTAAAGCTTTATTTAAACACTCATCCCGACTGTGTTCAAACTATCAAGCTTTACAATTCGATAGTTGAAAAGCGCAAGGTTCTCTACGACTCATACCAATCTCTTTACGGACCGCTTGTAGCTGAAACTTATTCAGGTTCTGATGCCTCTTGGGACTGGGTGGATGATCCTTGGCCATGGCAAAAGCAATAATGGAGGTGAAAAAGAATGTGGCTATATGACAAAAAACTTCAATTCCCTGTTTGTATTAAAAAGCCTGACCCTAGAATGGCGAAGCTAATTATCACGCAATATGGTGGAGCTGATGGCGAGCTTGCAGCTTCTCTCAGATATTTAAGTCAGCGTTTTTCGATGCCTAATGCTGAAACAAGAGCAACATTAAACGATATTGGTAGCGAAGAGCTTGCTCACTTGGAAATGATTGGCACAATGTGTCATCAGCTTTTACAAGGCGCTGATTGCGAAATGCTTAAAAAGTATGGTTATGACGCCGATTATGTGGAGCATGGCACAGGTGTTTATCCTCAAAATGCAGCAGGTGTTCCATTTAATGCGGCATATATTCAATCTAAGGGTGACCCTGTTACAGATTTGATTGAAAATCTAGCAGCAGAACAAAAAGCAAAACAAACCTACGAATATCTTATAAATATGGCAGATGATCCTGATGTAATCGAACCACTTCGATTTTTAAGAGAACGTGAGGTTGTTCACTTCCAAAGATTTGGCGAGGCACTTGAAATAGTAAAAGGTTTAAGAAACGAGAAAAAAATATTCTATTAGAAACACATGAGTGAATAAGTTATTATTCTAAATTCTTATATCTATAGTTTTTCGAATCGAGTAGGAGGCTAACCATTAATTGATTAGCCGACCTCTCACACCACCGTGCGTACCGTTCGGTACACGGCGGTTCAATCATAAATAGTGCAGAGACTTGTACGCTTCGGATATATCATAATATCCCCGGCGTGCAAG
>JAZNOJ010000048.1:0-8553 GCA_045580735.1 Candidatus Egerieisoma sp.
TAATAGATAATAAAAAAATAGAAAAAGCCGTTTTGGAATTATCTGAGGAATATAAAATAGAAAAAGAAGAGGTATATTCTTATTATACAAAAGATGAAATTTATTATTATGTTGCAGAAAAAGAAATTAGAAATTTGTTAGTTTCTATTGCAATAGTTAAATAATAAACTCAATATTGAGGTTGCTATTTTTTTTATAAAAATTCTTTAAAAAAAAAAACGTTCACGAGTTGAGTATTTAATGTATTTTAGTGTTATTATAATATCAGCATTAATACTACGATGAATTCCTAATGAATTCATATATTTATATCTTTGACAATAAATTATAGTGTCATTATGAAGCGTTTGGAATGACGTATTATGTTATAAAATATTCTATGTCCAATGTAAATAAAATATTACTTAATTTAAATTAGTTTGACGTACATGTAAATTTATTGACATTTTATGGTTAATATAATAAAATTAACATCTATTTTGTGTTGTTCGACAACAGAATAAATTAAATAAGGAGAGTTTTTTATGAAAAGAATTGCATCTTTTTTGATGGCATTTGTATTTATAATGTCATTTGCGTTGGCGTATCTTCCGTCATTGCCCTCTAAGGCAGCGGAGGCTACATATGTACAGGAACTTAAAGATGCTGGATTTCCAGAAAGCTATGTAAGAAGGCTTTCAAAATTACATGACCAGCATCCAACATGGCAATTTAAGCCAGTTCTTGTTTCACAAATGAAAAGTGCGTATACATGGGATTACATAATTAATCAGGAAATGGAACCAGAAAGAAATCTCATATATAAGTCATTTTCATCTAGTGATTATGCATCAAGCGATACATTACTAGAATCTGGTTCATGGAGACAGGCATCAGAGGCTACCGTAGAATTTTTCATGGATCCAAGAAATTTCTTGGACGAGAAAAACATATTTATGTTTGAAACATTGAAATCAGCAGATGCAGTATATACAGTTGATGATGTAAATTATGCTGTATCAGGTACATTTATGGCAAATACCACTTTAGAAAACGGTAAAACATATGCACAGAATTTTTATGATATTGGAAAAGCTACTGGTGTTAGTGCCCTTCATCTTGCTACGAGAGTTAAACAAGAGCAGGGTACGGATGGTTCAAGTCCACTCATTTCAGGAAAATGTGGCGATACACTTTGGCAATATTATCAAGCTGGTTCAAATAGTGCACCTTCAACAGGATATACTGAAGCTGACTTAAAAGCGTATAATGGTTACTATAACTATTTTAATATAGGAGCTAGCGGAACAGGATATTTCAATATATATCTTTCAGGTATGAAGGAATCAAAAGAAGGTAACTGGACTACAAGATATGCTGCTATTCAAGGCGGAGCACAGAAAATATATAATAAATATGTAAGTGACTATCAGCATACACTTTATTTCCAAAAATTTAATGTGCATCCTTCATCAGGAAGAAATTTCTGGGGACAATATATGCAGAATGTTTCAGCTGCTTATTCTGAAGGACGTTCGATTCAAAAAACATATGCAGATAATGGTTTGTTAGATTCAGCATTTACTTTTGAAATTCCTGTATATAGTGGAATGCCTGCAGCTTGTCCGGACCCAGGCTCATCATTTGAAGCTTCTACAGATATGATTTTGAGCGTTGCAGGTGACGTAAATGATGATATTTCAGTTGATTCAAAAGACGTTGCCCTTTTGAGAAGATTTATTACAAAATGGTCTGTAGAAATAAATACTATCACGGCTGATGTAAATATTGATGAAGCAATAGATTCTAAAGATACAACATTAATTAGAAGATATATTGCAGGATGGGATGTAGAGCTTAAGCTGCCAGAAA
Source organism: Candidatus Egerieisoma sp. (assembly GCA_045580735.1). Classification (GTDB taxonomy): domain Bacteria; phylum Bacillota; class Clostridia; order UBA1212; family UBA1255; genus Egerieisoma. The sequence continues at coordinate 1,852 of JAZNOJ010000048.1, forward strand.
ATGAAAATGGTGGTAGTGGTGGCAACACGAGCAGTGGTGAAATTGATAGTGATGGAATAATAAATATTCCTAAGCTTCCTACATCAGGAACAAATCCAAATGTCGGAGGTGCAGTTCTTAACTACAATAATGATGGAACAAACAGCAGTTCAATTCACTCAATTGGAGTAGTAGATTTGTCAAAATATAAGACAGTAGAAATTACATATAGTACTGCACCAAATGCAACTATGGGTGTAATAAGACTTAAAACAGCAAGTAAATCGCTTCAAGGTGCTCCAATACCTGCAACAGCAGGCTGGGATTCTCCAATGCAAATTTATCTTGATTTAGTTCCAAATTCAGAAAACGAAGAGCTATTTATCGAGATAACAGAAGGTGCAGCCGTAATTTCAAAAATCAGATTCTATCCTGTGGATGGAGGAACAGGCTCAGGAGGAACAGGCTCGGGTGTAGTTGATGGTAATGGAATAATTAACATTCCAGAGCTTCCTAGCTCAGGAACAAATTCAAATGCTGGAGGTACAGTTCTTAACTTCAATAATGATGGAACAAACAGCAGCTCAATTCACTCAATTGGAGTAGTAGATTTATCAAAATATAAAACAGTAGAAATTACATATAGTACTGCACCAAATGCAGCTATGGGTGTAATAAGACTTAAAACAGCAAGCAAATCACTACAGGGTGCTCCAATACCTGCAACAGCAGGTTGGGATTCAACATCCGAAATTTATCTTGATTGTGCTTCAAATTCAGAGAATGAAGAATTGTTTATCGAGATAACAGAAGGCGCAGCTGTAATTTCAAAGATTAAATTTTATCCTGTAGATGGAAGTACAGATTCAGGTGACACAGGAGACAGCGGAAGTAGCGGATATGATGAAATAGAAATTGATAGTCTTGCTACAAGCGGTTTATTTACAGAAGCAGGCTTTGCTGCAACTCAAAAATTCCTTAACTTTGAATCAGGTGGAGAAAACAGTTCTACAGAGCATTCAATTGGTATTGTAGATTTGTCAAAATATAAAGAAATTATAATAACATATGGTAATGATGGCTCATTGTTAGGAAAAGAAGTTGCAACAGTAGTGTTAAAAACAGCCTCAACAGATTTGACATCAGCTATTCTTAGTGGCTCTAGTGGATGGAAGAATTCCACAACTGCTGTATTTGATGTTTCAGACCTTGAAAATAATGAAGAACTCTTTATGGCTCTGTCAGATGCTTATGGTGGTTTTGCAGTTTCAAAAATTGAGCTTGTGCCAATAGATGATAATACAAATGATTCAGGAAACACAGGCGATAATGAAAATACAGGTGATTCAGGAAACACAGGTGATAATGAAAATACCGGTGATTCAGGAAACACAGGTGATAATGAAAATACAGGTGATTCAGGAAACACAGGTGACAATGAAAATACAGGTGATTCAGGAAACACAGGTGATAATGAAAATACTGGCGATTCAGGAAACACAGGTGACGAGGTTGTAGGTGTTATTGATGAAAATGGAGTAATTGATTTAACAGCACTTTTAACTGCAGGAACAAATTCAAATGTAACAGGCACTGTTCTTAATTTTAACAATGATGATGAGAACAGCAACAGCAAGCATTCAATCGGGGTTGTTGATTTATCAAAATACAGATTAGTTGAAATAAAATTTACTAACCCGGCAGATGAAGCAATCGGTGCTATTAGACTTAAAACAGGAAGTCAACAAATAGTTGGCGCAATACCTGCAGAAACAGATAAAGCGGCTGGTTGGGACTCAACTGGAGCAATATATCTTGATTTTAGTAGTACAGAAAATACAGAAATGTTTATTGAGGTAGCTTCAGGAAATGTAGTAGTTACGGGAATAAAATTCTATCCCGTTGTCTGATTCTATGTTTTATCAAGATTGAAAATCTAAGTAAATAGTATGCACAGGACTTTACAAGCAGTTGCTCGTATTGTCCTGTGTTTTTTGTTATTAAAGATAAAAAAAATCTTGCAAATTGTTCTTATAAGCATTAATATAAGCATAATTAATGTTGAAGGAAATGTGAGGATAAATTTATGAATGAAAAAAGTAATTTGATTAGTTTATTCGAAAAGCCAGGGGCAGAATATAGGGGTAAACCCTTTTGGTCTTGGAATGGAGAGCTTGAAAAGGATGAGCTCATAAGACAAGTAGCAGTAATGAAGGAAATGGGTTTTGGTGGATATTTTATGCACTCAAGATCAGGACTCATTACAGAATATTTAGGAGACGAATGGTTTGAGCTTATAAATGCAGTTACAGATGCGGGTACAGAACAAGGCTTAGAGTCATGGTTATATGATGAAGATCGCTGGCCTAGTGGAAGTGCAGGCGGTAAGGTTACTGTAGATACACAATACAGAATGAAACAAATTACAATGTATTTGCAAAGCAAAGAGGATTATGAAAAGGCTGGAGTGTTACCAGGCGATGCAAATGACGAAATTGTAGGTCTCTTTGCTGCAAATGTAAAGGAAATAGGTGTATATGAGTATGAATTATGTGAGAATGAAGCTATACTCAAAGAAACAGTAAAGAAAGCACCATATAATTCTATTTTAGTATTTAGAATAGACTTAAGAAAGCCATCAAGTACATATAATGGAACTACTTATATAGATACAATGAGCCGTAAGGCTGTAGATAAGTTTATAGAACTTACACATGAAGAATATAGAAAAAGATGCGAGGGCAGAGTTGGTACTACAATTAAAGGTATATTTACTGACGAGCCACATAGAGGTCATACCTTTGATAACTATCATGTATCTGATGGAGTAGGAATTTGCTCCGCTGCATATACAGATGACTTGTTTGAAGAATTTATTAAAAGATATGGTTATGATTTGAAACCAATTCTTCCAGAGTTGTATTTGAGAAAAGACGGTAAGAGTATACACAAGGTTAAAATTGATTATGTTGACCTAGCAAATAATCTTTTTGTAGAACGTTTTGCTGATCCGATAAATGATTGGTGTAATGAAAACAATATGATATTTACAGGTCATGTACTTCATGAAGACAGCTTAACGAGCCAAACAGCAACACAGGGTTCTCTTATGAGATTTTATCCACATATGACATATCCTGGAATAGATATATTAGCAGAGGGTAACAGATGCTTCTGGGTAGTAAAGCAATTATCCTCAGCAGCAAGACAAGCAGGACAAAAGTGGTTACTTTCAGAGCTTTATGGATGTACGGGTTGGCAGTTTGACTTTGCAGCTCATAAAGCAGTAGGTGATTGGCAAGCACTTTTAGGTATAAATTTACGTTGTCCGCACCTTTCATGGTATACAATGGAGGGTGAAGCAAAGCGTGACTATCCTGCAAGTATTTTACATCAGTCAAGCTATTATAAGGATTATGATTATGTCGAATCATATTTTGCTCGTTTTGGTGTTATGATGTCACAGGGTGCACCTTTATGTGATTTACTTGTAATCAACCCTATTGAGACAATTTGGGCACTTATGTATCCAGGCTGGGCAAATTGGGTTGCAATAGCACAAGGCAATAAAGAAGGCAATGAAATCGAAGGTAAATATGCAAGTCTTTTCCATATGCTTATGGGTAAGCAGATTGATTTTGATTATGGTGAAGAATATCTAATGTCTCTTGATAATGAGATAGTAGAGGAAAATGGTGAGGTTTACCTTAGAATAGGAAAATGTAAATACAAATCAGTTTTAGTAAGTGTAGCTATGACATTAAGAGCATCTACTGTAAATATGCTTAAAGAATTCATGGACAAAGGTGGAAAAGTAATCTTTGCAGGAGAAATTCCAGCGTATGTAGGAGGAGTTGAATCTGACGAGGTTATAAAGCTTTCAAAGCATGAAAATGCAGTGATAGTTGATTTTGATTCTGACAATATTTCAAATGCAGTAAGAGGTATAAGTGCTTATGACATTCATGTTGAAGGGGAAGGCGCAGAAAATGTATTCTTACAAGCACGCTATGATGATGAAACACATCAAATTATCGTTGGAATTATAAATATTGACAGAGAAAATCCAATTAAGAATTTAAAGCTTGTTATAGGTCATGCAAACAATACGCTTGCAAAAGAAGAAAATTCATTCTTTGCTGAAGAATGGGAGCTCACAAGTGGAAATAGATATGCTAAGGCTTTAGCGTTTGAAAACGGAACACCTGTTTTGGAATTTGAGCTGGAGCCAATAGGAGAAAAAATGTTTGTATTTACATCAAGCAAGGATGCTACGCTTAAAGAAAAGCCAACTGCAGCTACTGTAAAAGAAACAGTACTTCCAGAAAATCAAGAATTTGATTATGAGCTTGATGAGAAAAATGTATGCGTACTTGACTTTGCCAGATGGAAATTTAATGATGGTGAGTGGCAGGAAGAAGACGAAGTACTCAAGGTAGACGGAAAAATTCGTGATAGCATTGGAATTGAAAGAAGAAGTGGCGATATGCTACAACCTTGGTATGCAAAGAAATATTGTAACGATGCTTATGGTAATGTTGAAATAGAGTATGAATTCTATGTTGATGTTATTCCAAAGGGTGAACTTTTTGTTGCAGGAGAACGTCCTGAGTTTAATCAATATTATATAAATGGAACACTTCTTGAATGTAAGGATATGTCAGATATATGGGTGGATGTGTGCTTTAAGAAGATGTATATTCCAAATGAGATTATACAAAAGGGTAGAAATATCATTACTATAAAGACATTGTTTAAGAGAACAACAAACATTGAAGCAATCTATTTGGTTGGTGATTTTGGCGTAAAGATAGAAGGAGATAATAAGAGAATTCTTGTAGAAAAACCTGCTAAAATTGGATTTAAGAATCTTCGTGAATATAATCTTCCATTCTATACTGGTAACGTGACATATAAGCTTCCAAGTGGCTTAATTAACAGTGAAGCAGAAAAAATTTCGATTGAGCTTAATGGATATACTGCATCATTGGCTAAAATATCACCACTTGATGGTAGCGATAAGGCTAGAGTACTTGCTTGGGCACCTTATGAGGTTGATGTTACTGATTGGGTTAAGGCCGGTAAGGATATTGGAATTACAATGGTTTGCTCAAGAAGAAACGTATTTGGACCATTACATGTATTCCCGGCTCTTCAAGGGGCATATGGACCACCGCATTTTACAACAAGTGGAGATAGCTGGAAATATAGCTACGAATTAATCGATAGTAGAATTAACGGAATTACTATAAAAGAAAATAAATAATTATCTTGGTAATTTATCTATGGACGGCTTTGTTACGCAAATGAGCATAGCAGAGCCGTCTAATAGATTGTGTATTCATTTTATCTAATGGAGAAGCTTATGAGCGCAAAATGGACGGAACAGCAACTAAAAGCAATAGAAGAAGAGGGAGGCAATATACTTGTATCTGCTGCTGCAGGTTCAGGTAAGACTGCGGTATTAATAGAAAGAATACTCCGGATAATCAAAGAAAAAACTGATATTGATAAAATGCTTATAGTAACATTTACCAATGCTGCCGCAACAGAAATGCGTGATAGGCTATATTTGTCACTTCAAAAAGAGCTGGATTCACCAGATATATCGCAGGAAATGGCAATAAGATTATCAAGACAACAGCTTTTGTTATCAAAATCATATATTACAACTATTCATGCCTTTTGCCAAAATGTCATTAAAAGTAACACTGTTGAAAGTGGCATTGATACATCCTTTAGAATAGGTGATACCGGTGAAATTCAGATGCTTAAAAGTGATACTATGGAGAAGGTAGTAGAGCAAAGATACGCAAGTAAAAATGAAAGATTTTTAAGACTTGTAGAAATTTACAGTGACTATAGATCAGATAAAGGCTTAGTAGATATTATTTTTTCTCTTTATGAGTTTGCTCAAAGTAGTCCAAATCCTAATAAATGGTTAGAATCACAAAAAGATGCATTTAATCCTGAATTAGTCAAGGATTTTTCCCAAACGAAGTGGTTTGAAGAAATAATAAAAGAGATTAGAGTAGCTTTTTTATCTTATTATGAAAAGTTTCTATCTCTATATGATATGGCACAACGTCATGACATTGTTGAATATATAGAGCCTCTTGAAAAGAGTGTACTAGAAGTTCGTAAATTTAATGAATATATACAAAAGCTTTTTGAAGCAGATAAAGAATCGTTAAAATGGCATGAAATTTTTAGTTCATTTGAGTCATTGGAATTTGTAAAATTACCCACAATGAGCGCAAAAAGAAAACAAGCATATGATGAATATACATTAGACATTATTGCTAGGATTCAAAAGGAAAGAAAAGATGTTTTGAATTTAATAAACCAATTTTTCAAAGAAAAAATGGGAACTAATGCACATGCACCTTTAAATGATATCGTAATTTTACAAAAAGATGTAGAGGAGTTAATAGATGTAACTTTAGATTTTGCTAGAGCATACGAGCAAGAAAAGCTAGAAAAGCATATACTGGATTTTAATGATTTAGAGCATATTGCATTTAAAACACTATCTAAAGAAGATGAAAATGGAAATATAATTAAGAGCGATATTGCAAAAAGATATAGCGAATATTTTGAAGAGGTATATATAGATGAATATCAAGATACTAATGAGCTTCAAGAGGCTATTTTGACATTAGTATCTAGAAATGGTACTGAAAAAATGCCAAACACGTTTAAAGTAGGAGATGTAAAACAAAG
>JAZNOJ010000049.1:0-39887 GCA_045580735.1 Candidatus Egerieisoma sp.
AACTCTTCCACTACTTGTTCATCCCCGGACCTGATATCTTCCACCATTCCACGTATCCCGCGTATCTGTCCTTCGATTCGGTTCAATCTGGTAATTAGATCTTTTACTCACACCGGTGTTTTTTTCTTCCTTCCATATGCATCCTCCTACAATTTCACCCTTCGCAGTCTCAATGCGTTGCTAACCACACAGACCGAACTGAGAGACATGGCAAATCCACCGATAATCGGACTGAGAAGTGGCCCGCCCAACGCATAAAATAATCCTGCCGCCATTGGAATTCCAAGACAATTATAGAAAAATGCCCAAAACAAATTCTGCTTGATGTTTCGGATTGTCTTTTTACTGAGCACAATAGCTCTGTAAACGTCTTGCAAATCCGATTTCATAAGGACAACATCTCCGGAATCCAGTGCAATGTCGCTGCCACTACCTATAGCTACTCCGATATCTGCCTGCACAAGAGCCGGGGCGTCATTAATTCCATCCCCCACCATCATGACACATTTTTCCTCTTTCTGCAATTTTTCAATGACCATTGCCTTCTCATCCGGAAGTACTTCTGCAATCACGTGGTCCACACCTGCTCTTTTCCCAATATATTCCGCCGACAAACGATTATCTCCGGTCAGCATATAAACATCTATTCCCAGTTCTCTCATTTTGGCAATAGCCACGGAACTTGTCTCTTTCATCGTGTCTGCCACGCTGATAATTCCCAGAATCTGATGTTCGTTTGCAACAAACATCGGTGTCTGCCCTTTTTCTGCAATTTGTCTCGCCTCATCCTCATATTCTGCAATATCAATTCCTTGCACTTCACAAAGTTTTCGATTGCCAATATGATAAATCTGCCCACGAAATACGGCTGTAAGACCTTGTCCTGTAATACTTTGGAAATCACTTACTGTTTCAAGTTCCATCCCCCTCGCTAATGCACCTTCCACAATCGCTTTTCCAAGCGGGTGTTCTGACATCTGTTCGCAGGACGCCGCAATAAGCAATAAATTCTCCTCTGACATATTTCTGCTTATCACCTTCTGCAAAGTCGGTTTCCCTTCTGTAATCGTACCAGTCTTGTCTAAGACAACAGTATTCGTCTTATGGATTAATTCCAAAGCTTCACCACTCTTAATTAAAATTCCATATTTCGCGCCAACGCCGGTCCCCACCATAATCGCTGTTGGGGTTGCCAGTCCCAACGCACACGGGCATGCTATGACTAACACAGACACAAAAATAGTAAGCACAAAAGAAATATCTTTTCCTGCAATCAACCATATAATTGACGCAAGAAATGCTATCGCTATTACTATTGGCACAAAATATCCTGCTACTTTGTCAGCAAGTTTAGAAATTGGTGCTTTCTTTCCTTGCGCGTCCTCCATCATCCTTATAATCTTAGAAAGTGTCGTGTCTTTCCCCACGTGAGTTACTTTCACAACAATTGCGCCCTGAAAATTCGTACTCCCGCCAATAATCGTATCTCCCTCAATTTTTTCCACAGGAATACTTTCTCCTGTAAGCATAGATTCATCCACGCTGGTGCTCCCCTCCAGTATGATACCGTCCGATGGGATTCGACTTCCCGGTTTCACCAAAATGGAATCCCCAATCTGCACCTGTTCTATCGGCACTTCTATTTGTTCGCCGTCACGCAACAAAATCGCACTGTCCGGTGAAAGTTCCATCAATTTTCTTATGGCATCAGATGTCTTATTCTTGCTTCTACTCTCCGCAAATTTCCCGACCATAACAAGGGTAACAACAACTGCCGCTGACTCATAGTATAAATGATGCGCATGCATCGGATTGCTCGGAATCAGTATAGTCATAACAAGACTATAGACAAATGCACTTCCGGTCCCAATTGCAACTAACGAATCCATATTCGGATTTCCACGAAATAAACTTTTAAAACCGACCACATAATATTTTCTGCCATTAATAAGTATGACAAGTGTAAGCAAAAATTGCACAACAGCAAATACTAGTGGTGCCTCGTGCATATCCATAAAGTTTGGAAGAGGCAACGGTGTTGGGAGCATATGTCCCATACAAATATATAGTAGTGGAATCGCTAAAATCAAATTTGTAACAACACGCCTTTTTGTCCTTTTGTATTCTTCCTCCTGCGAAATTTCCTTCTGTCTCTTTTCCTTTCTCGTCTGCTCCACATATAATGTCGCGCCAAATCCGGCTCGTTCTACCTTTTTTATAATGAGTTCCTCGGAAAGCAATGCTTCATCATAAGTAATTGTCATAAAACCTGTCGTCAGATTCACATTACTCTCACTAACACCCTCCATCTTTCGCGTGACACGCTCTACTGCGCTGCTACATGCTGCACATGTCATCCCTGTAATTCTATATTTTTGTGTAATCACCTTTTCCATCATCATCACCTCATTTCACCTTTTGATTTTGAATATATTTCCTAATTTGTTCTTCCATATTTTCAGATACAGTAGCAACAAAATAGGACGGATTCCACAAATGTCCTCCCCATAGTTTTCTTTTAAGTGCATCCCCAAACTCTTTCATGAGAAGTCTTGCCGAAACACCTTTCATAGCCTTTATCATATTAGGAATATAATGTTGAGGCGAACAATTAATTAGCAAATGTATATGGTCTTTATCAGTATTAATTTCCAAAATGTCAAAACCGTTATCCTCCGCTATCTGCTTCAAAAGTTCAATTAATCGTTGTTCTACTCGTCCCTCCAACACTTTATGTCTATACTTCACGCACCATACTATATGATATTGTATGGAATATACATATCCTCTGCCACTTACAACATCCATGAGCCTATCTCCAATTGTATACATACTAACATATGCATTGAAAAAAGTACAGTAATTACCGGTGGTTAAGATGTTTATTATCCAATATATGAACGATAGCCGATTCATCTCATGACTAAAGTCGCAAGTGTTCTCGGCTATTTTCATAAAATAAAACGAAAAGAGCTACTAGATCTAGTCTGTAGCTCTGCAATTATTATATTAAATAAATCCGATTTGTTTATCATCAATTTCTAGCCATCATCATTAATGAAGTATAGAAAGTAAGCAATCCTATACAGTTTTAAAAACGGTAAACCTCAGCTCCTACAGGCAACTCTGCTAGACTATACCAAGGATTATTATTGCTATTCTTTTCGTTTCTCATAATATAAATTTCCGATGCTGGTGTACCGCCCTGCGCCAAAATAAATATCTTGTTTCCGCTTGCATCTGCAGCCACATCCACAACTATTGATGGTATACTTGAATCAGCATAAAAAATCACATCACCAGGTGCAATATCATTATTTTGTATCTTATACAAATTAGTCTTAAAAGACGCTGTACTCGTATACATCATAACATTTTGCAGATAGTATTTAAAGGTAGATTGTGAAGCACCCAGCTCAACATCTCTGTGGGTACAATGAGCACCATGCTCCAAACACCATTCAATCTTTGTTCCGTTTTCATTCACCTTTAATCTACCCCCTTTTGTCCATGTTGCATAATCACATTCAAAGGCTGGTGTGGTTGCCAATTTAAAGGAAATATCATCATAACGTGCATGCTTATAAAGATATTCTGCATACAAGCGTATTATTGAATTTGGTGCAATTTGTAAGTTTCTGCTATTAATAAGACTAATATCCAAAACACTCACAGCACTCAATGCTTCATTTTCTTCTAGAGCATCCGTTGTAGTATTATAACTCAAAGGTTTTGCATTATATTCCTTCAAATTAAATGAACGTAAATATTCACCAAAACTAGAAGTTACTAAATCTATTCTCTTATATCCTGAAGGAGGATTAAAACGTGTTCCTATCGTTTTTTCTGTCGGAACAATTACATCTACAGCGACCTCTACCTGAGGCTTATCTGTTGTTTCTGGCGTACTTGTCGATACTACTGTAGTATTCAAAGGACCATGAGTTTTTAATTTATTTTGATGCTCGCTGTAAAACAAAAATACAATTATCACGGCTATTACCGATGCTATACTTAATATTAAAAGAATTATATTTGATGTATTTGAATTTCTTCTTTTTGTCATAAATTTCCTCCGTTTTTACTAGTTATTTTCTTCACTAAGGGACTCTTCCTTATCATTCACACCATCATTGCTGTAATTATTATCAAAAGCATTAATGTTGTTATCATAAGTATTCTCAGAATTTATGCTATAAATATCAAAATCACTCTCATTTTTTTCGATTTCTGTGCTGTTGTTATTATCGGGAATCGATTTATCTGCTTTATAATTGTCAATCATACATTTTTTTATCGTAGGATATGTGAAAGACATATTAATAAAACCTACAAATGTTATACCAATTGTCATATAAATTAAAAGGACCACATAAAGTCCCCATGTTTTTCCTACGAAAAACAGTGGAACAAAAACGAGTGCTGCATCAAGTAACAAAATCCCTAAATTGGGAAGCCACCTAATAAAAGCAAACAGCATTGCATTTTTGTATAATTGCTTAAGTGTGAGTCTGAAAGTCACAATCATAGGATAAATGTACATGCACATTATCAGAAAAAGAGCTGAAAGGAATATCAAAACTACTAAAGAAGCTGTAAGCATCCATTCAGGAAACATTTTTCCAATTTCAGAATTTGCACTGGTAAGGGCCATATATACCGAAAAATCAAGCATTATTAAGAAGCCTGCAAGCGCATTAATAATCGATGCCTTTATAGAAAGCTTTAAATTGCTTCGTGTTTTTCCTATATACTCTGTCCATAAAAAGCAGGGTTCTCTTTTTGTAAAGCAACGTAAAATATATGTCATGCCTGATTGAAAAGGTCCAACCGCAAAAACCGGTATAACCGTAAAAAATATCGCTACACCACATAACATAACTAAAAACAAGCTTGCCTCTGATGATTCTGCTTGAATATTATATCCGGTTAATGCTGTAAATAGTGAAATCGATACAATAAAGCTCAAAACAGTTAGGGCTAAAGCTATTAAATTAGGAATAAAATAAAAGAGATTTAATGCTATCAAATTATATTTTTTAAACCAAGCTATTTCCCAAAATTTTATAAAACCATGTTTTTCAGGTGCATCTTTAGAGATACCCTTTCCTTCTTTTGTATATCTTTTAGAATTGAACAATTTCAATTTTATCACCACCATTTGTAAAGTATAGCAGAAAAATGTAAAAAATCAATTCTGCATCTAACTACTATCTTATTGTCAACCTATAAATTTCAGCAAATATTATTAAACAACAATACGGATTTATTGTAAGTATATTTATTCTGACATCAATTTTTATAGCAAGTATTGACGCTTTCCTACCCAATTTTCGATTTTTACAAAAGATTTTAAGTCAATATCTAATGAATCTGTACGCAGTTCATAATGAAGAAATCATAATAAAATCAATTGACAAATTATTTTATATAATGTACCATTTTTTCATTGTTGAGTAAGGATGAAAAGGTGTGTAATTTCATAATATGATAAAAAAATTTTTGTCTACGATATTAATTTTGATAATGGGAGGCCTATGTATGGGAATGTTTTCAAGCTGTAATTCAAAAAACACTGCTGTTTTGTATCAAGTAACACCTGATAATATTATGCTTATGAATTGTTATATTATTAAAACGGCAAATGATAAGCTTATCGTGATAGATGGAGGTGGAGCTGGCTCAGAGGGTAAAAATGGTTATCTGTACGCAGAGCTTCAAAGAATAAGCGGCAAAGATATTCCTGAAGTTGAAGCATGGTTTTTGTCTCATATGCACGATGACCATGTTAATGAATTTTGCCTCATTGGAAATGATTATACCAAAGAGATAATTATTAATAACATATATTTTAACTTTCCATCCAAAGAATTTATGAAAAAAAGCGAAGATGGAAAATATTATCAATATTACGACAAAATCGAAGCTAGCTATGATAGATTTAACGGAGAAGGTGCTTTTAAAAAAATAAACGGGAAAAACATTTTTGAAGGTGATTCAATAGAAATTGATAACATAAAATTCGACATTCTCCTTACAATGACAAATGAAGAATCCGAAACAAATATAAATGATACATCAGTCATTTTTAGAACTACAATAGATGAACAAACAGTATTGTTTTTAGGAGATGCGTACATTAGCGAAGGACAACGTCTCTTAGAAAAATATGGAAGTTCTCTCAAAAGTGATATTGTTCAGATGTCACATCATGGACAAAGCGGTGTTGAACGCAATGTATACGAAGCCATAGATCCGAAGCTTTGTATGTGGCCAGCACCCAAATGGGTTTTTGATAATATTCCGGGCATCCTTAAGTCTTTTGAAGTAAGGAACTGGATGATGGATATGGGCATTAAGCATCATATGATAGCAGGACTACATGGCACTCAGGAGCTTAACTTCCCTGTTAATTTTAATGAGCTCGATGAGATAGATATATCACATCAATAATAAAAGCTTATCAAAGCTCCTTACAAAGGACTTTATAATATTACAATAAAGATATTAGAATGAAATAATTGAGTTATTAATAGTTCATAATTTTTTATATACGAACAACTAACATCACATAAAATAACATATTGAAAGGATTAATTCTATGAAAGTTGTATTATTGACAGCACTCGGCGTAGGCGGAGCTACCATAATTGGTGCTTTAATAGGCTTTATATTTAAGAAAGCATCACATAAATTTAATGACATAATACTGTCATTTGCAGCAGGAGTAATGCTTGCAGCAGCCATCATAGGACTGATTCTGCCTTCAATGGAATATGGCGGAAGATTTTCCTTGATTGTTACAATAGTAGGTATTTTTTGTGGAGCTTTATGTGTAAATCTTATTGACAAGGTTGTCCCTCATCTTCATAAGCTATCAGGAGCAGACCAAGAAAGTCACCCTCAAAAAACTGAACAATTAAATAAAGTACTTCTATTCGTTATTGCTATAGCTATTCACAATTTACCCGAAGGTATCGCTGCAGGTGTTAGCTTTGGAACAGGAAATACTGCAGAAGCACTTACAGTTGCAGGTGGTATAGCTCTCCAAAATATTCCCGAAGGAATGGTTATTATAGGTCCAATGATAGCAAGCGGAATGACTCATAAAAAAACGTTTATAATTGCAATGCTCACAGGAATAGTAGAAGTATTTGGCACATTATTAGGCTACTTTGCTGTCAGCCTTTCTAATGCCATTCTTCCCTTTGCACTTGCATTCGCAGGTGGAACAATGCTTTATGTTATAAGCGATGAAATGATTCCCGAAACCCATGCGCACGGAAGCGAAAGGGGCGCGACATATTCTCTGCTTTTAGGTTTTTGTTTGATGCTGACCTTTGACATTTTACTGGGTTAGTATAATCAGTTGTTTTCACGACAAGAAAAATGAATTTCTTTTAAAATCATAAAATAAAAAAAAATTGTCAAAACATCGTTGACATTTTCATTTTTTATGATATCATTTTGATATCAATAAGATCGAATCACTATTTAGTCGACAATAGTGTTATTTTAATCTTGATGATAAAAATTTTAAAGGAGAATCATTCATGAAAGAAATCGTATTAAACAAAAAGAAAAATGGTTTAGCAGTTTTATTAATTACATTATTAATAATGGCAGCATCAATTGCTGGTGCCATATTTGGTGGCATTATAGTTGAAAAGAACGGAAATCCAATATTGTTAATCGCATCAATTGTTGTATTGGTAATATGTATTTTTGTTTTCCCGGGGCTCAGAATATTAAGACCTCAAGAAGCATTAGTGCTCACACTTTTTGGTAAATATAAAGGTACTCTTAAGGGCGATGGCTTTTATTTCGTCAATCCTTTTTGTACTGCTTTCAATCCGGCTGCTAAAACAAAATTAAATCAAAGTGGTGATGTATCAAAACACACTAGTCAGTCACATGCAAACGCACAAGCAGAGATAGAATTTGGAAATAATAAAATCTCATTGAAAATAATGACCTTAAATAATAACAAGCAGAAAATCAATGACTGCCTTGGAAATCCTATAGAAATAGGTATAGCTGTTACATGGAAAATTGTTGATACCGCAAAAGCTGTATTTAATGTAGACAATTTCAAGGAATTTCTATCGTTACAATGCGATAGTGCTCTTCGTAATGTAGTTCGTTTATATCCTTATGATGTAGCTCCTAATGTAGATACAACTGGTGATGGTGTTGCAGATGAGGGCAGTTTAAGAGGCTCAAGTGAGGTTGTTGCAGAACGTATTAGAGCAGAAATCCAAGAAAGAGTAACAGAGGCTGGCATAGAAATTATAGAGGCTCGTATTACATACCTTGCGTATGCTTCAGAAATTGCCGCTGTTATGCTTCAGCGTCAACAGGCATCAGCAATCATTGATGCTCGTAAAATGATAGTAGATGGTGCAGTTGGTATGGTAGAAATGGCTTTAGAGCGTTTAAATGAAAATAATGTTGTTGATTTAGATGAAGAAAGAAAAGCTGCTATGGTTTCAAATCTTCTAGTTGTTCTTTGTGGAAATCACGATGCACAGCCCATTGTAAATTCTGGCAGCTTATACTAAACAAAACAGTATTATTGAAACAACAAACTAAAATATGTTCTATCTAGTAAGCAATTAAATGCTAATTTGCTTATATTTAACAACATAAGGAGCTGATTTATATGAGCGAACAACAAAAAAAGCAAGTACCATTAAGGCTGTCAGCTAAATTATACGACGCTATAGCTTCATGGGCGGAGGACGATTTTCGTTCTGTAAATGGACAAATAGAATACTTGCTGACAGAATGTGTCAAACAACGAAAAAAAAATGGGAAGTACGTATCTGATGAAATAGATGTGCCACCCGTGCTAGATATTAAGTAATACAAATGGAGTTTGTGAGAACACGCTAAAGTAGCAATGGGATTCACAGCAAATTTGATAAAAGCCCATAAAGTTTTACTTTCTAAGCGTAGCAGCATTAATCACTGCTACGCTATTTTTTTGTAGCTAAGGTATATAATGCATACATTGTAGAATTCGTTTAATTCCAACATCCCGGTTATCTACATATACTCCACACCTAAGGATAGCTTATAAAATCATATTATATTAAATTTATACAAATATTGTATCGGTAATTCACATTACAATATTATAAGCTTCACATATTTATGCCCTTACAAGAGTTCTGCTTTCAGTTAATATCATATCCATTGGCACATCGTGTGCTTGAACGTTTTCAAGAGCAGTTTCCATTTGAGATTCCGTAGCAAATGCTATTTTAATAAAATCTACATCAGAGAATTTACCAAAATATTTATCGTAATATCCACGGCCATGTCCTTTACGATTACAAGCCTCATCAAATTTAACACCAGGAACTGCCATCACATCACCATTTTGTGGAATGTATTTTTCGCATTCCATACAAGGCTCAAAAATCCCAAATTTTCCGGATTTTAATTGATTCATTTCCTTTAATATGTAAAAATCCATATCATCGCCATCTACTCTCGGTACACAAACCTGTTTACCATCATCGAGCATTTTCTGTATAAGCCACCATGTGTCTGCCTCATCTTTAGTTGAAACGTAACACATTATAATATTTGAATCTCTATATCCTGGAAGCTTTGTAAATTTAGCCTCTGCAACAAATCTTTCTGAATTAACCAAACCATTCACCAATTTTCAAAATTTTTATCAATGTATTTATATCAGTTGATATTCTTTTTGTCAAATCAAATTGCCTATTTACCTTACAAATGATATAATATATTAGCTCTTTGTCATTATGTATATTCGTAAATATACTATTTTATGACAACAAATAATTTTTAAGATTTAAAAAAATTATAGGTTATAGATTGCCGATATTAATCTAAATATTATTTAAGGATGAGTGCATTATGGCATTTTTACCCATTACATTAAAAGAAGTCAAGGACAGAGGCTGGAGCGAAGTAGATTTCGTTGTAGTCACAGGAGATGCATATGTAGATCATCCCTCATTTGGAACTGCAATTATTTCCAGAATTTTAGAAGATGAAGGTATGCGTGTCGCAATATTATCACAGCCAAATTGGAAAAACAATAAGGATTTCACTCGTTTCGGCAAGCCACGTTTGGGATTTATGGTAAATTCAGGAAATGTTGACTCGATGGTTGCCCATTATACTGCTGCAAAGAAAAAACGTAGTGACGATTATTATTCTCCAGGAGGCAAAGCCGGGAAACGCCCAGATAGAGCATTAACTGTATATTGTAAAAAAATCAGAGAAATATATGGTAATATACCCATTATTATCGGAGGCTTAGAAGCTTCACTTCGACGTTTTGCAGGATATGACTACTGGAAGGATGAAGTAATGCCTTCTATTTTAGAAGATACGGATGCTGACCTTTTATCTTTTGGCATGGGAGAAAAGCAAACAAGAGAAATAGCTCGTCGTCTGAATAATAACGAACCAATCGCCTCTCTTACCGACATTAGGGGAACATGCTACATGACAGAAAAAAAGCCTTCAAAGAAAGCTGCAATTTTTCTTCCCTCTTTCAAGGAGGTTTATGAAGATAAGGTAAAATATGCAACATCCTGTCGAATTGAGCTTGATGAACAAGATGCTGTGCGCGGTCGTCCGTTAATACAAGAGCAAAATAAAGGTTGGCTTGTTCAAAATATTCCGATGCAACCCTTAAATACAAAAGAACTTGATGAAATATATGAGCTTCCATACGAAAGAACGTGGCATCCAACATATGAAGAAGAAGGCGGCGTTCCGGCTATTGCGGAGGTTGAATTTTCCATTACTCATAACAGAGGCTGTTTTGGTGCGTGTAATTTTTGCTCCATAGCCTTTCACCAAGGAAGAGCTGTAACATGTCGAAGTAGAGAATCTATTATAAAGGAAGCAGAAATTTTAACAAACAGACCAAATTTCAAAGGATATATCCATGATGTAGGCGGTCCTACAGCAAATTTTCGCATACCATCATGCGAAAAACAAAAGAAGCACGGTCTTTGTCCATCTAAGAAATGTCTTGCCCCAACACCATGTAAAGCCCTTAACGTAGATCATTCAGAATATCTTTCTATTTTAAAAGAAATACGAGCACTTCCGAAGATAAAAAAAGTCTTTATTCGTTCAGGCATAAGATACGACTATCTAATATTGGATAAAAATGACGAATTTTTCAAAGAGCTAGTGGCACATCATGTTAGTGGACAGTTAAAAGTTGCTCCAGAGCATTGTTCTGCAGCGGTTTTAGACAAAATGGGAAAGCCACATATTGAAGCTTATAAAAAATTTGCAGAAAAATACTTTTCCATTACAAAGAAAATAAAAAAAGAACAATATTTAGTTCCTTACTTAATGTCATCTCATCCTGGTTCTACAATAAATGATGCTATTGAATTAGCACTTTTTTTAAAGGAGCAGCATTTAAGGCCGCAACAGGTTCAGGACTTCTACCCTACTCCAGGTACAATTTCCACTTGTATGTTTTATACAGGAATAGATCCTTATACAATGAAAAAGGTTTTTGTACCACGCACTAAGGAGGAAAAAGCTGAACAAAGAATACTTTTACAATATTTCAAGCCGGAAAACAAGCAAGCTGTAATTGACATATTAACAAAAGCAGGCAGAACAGATTTAATAGGCTATGGTAAAAAATGTCTTGTTACACCACTAACACCTGTTTCAAAAAAAACCTATGCTTCAAAAAGACCTACTTCTATGACGAAGAAGGTCAAAGCAACTAGTAAAGGTAAGCATGATAGCCTAAAAAAAACAAAAAGCACTGGTAAATTTGGTTCAAAATCTTCAAGCCAACAAAATGTCTTTTCAAGAAGAAAAAAGCGTTAATAGAATTCATTTTTAAGGCTGTAGATAATCACTAATAGCTACCTTTTGTATTTTCTTGTCAAGATGAATTATAATATAAACGACAATAAGCATTGACAACTATAAAAAGTAATAGAACTAATATTTAAAAAACTCTTGTGAATATATAGAAAATAAAATATAATCAAAAGGATACAAATTTAAAATCATAGAAAGGCAGATAATTAATATGGCAAATCAAAAAAGAATATCAGATTATGTAAAAATAGGAAATCTTCCAACAGGAAAATATAATAAAATAACTGATGTAAAGGGACTCAAGGTTGGTCATACAACTATCAAAAATGAAACAAATTATACTGGTGTAACTGTTATTCTCCCAACCGAGAAAAATCTTTTCACACATAAGCTCCCTGCCGCCACATTTGTATTAAACGGTTTTGGAAAGAGTGCTGGTCTTATACAAATTGATGAGCTTGGAACACTTGAAGCTCCTATCGCTCTTACAAACACATTGAATGTAGGTAAAGTATTAGATGGAATGATGGATTATGTAATAGAACAATGTGAAAAGGATGGCGTAGATCTCCGTTCTATAAACATCCCTGTCTTAGAATGTAATGATAGCGAAATCAATAATATTCGTTTAAGAGCTGTTGAGCAAAAGCACGTAAAGGAAGCTATAGAAAACGTTTGTGAGGATTTTGAAGAAGGAGATGTTGGTGCTGGAACAGGTACAAAATGTCATGGTTTCAAAGGTGGAATTGGTTCTGCTTCAAGAATTATTGATATAAATGGCGACAAATATACATTAGGTGTATTAATCCAAACCAACTATGGTCATGTTGAAGATTTAAGAATAGATGGTCACAAGGTTGGTCTTAAGCTTCAAGAAAAAATCGAATCTCAAAAGGTTACAGAAAATGGTTCAGTAATAGTTGTCGTTGCTACAGATGCTCCCCTTTCATCACGCCAACTTAAAAGAGCCTTAAAGCGTGTTGCTGTAGGTTTAATTCGTGACGGTTCTTATACCAGTCATGGAAGTGGAGAAATATTTTTAGGTTTCTCTACCGCAAACGAAATTGTAACCAGCGATGATTATTATCACAGTGCACGCTACTTAAAAGACGACCATATGAATTATGTTTTCAAGGCAGTCGGTGAAGCTGTTGAAGAAGCTGTACTCAATTCAATGATAAATTCAAATGCAGTTAAAACTCTCAAAGGACCAATACTACCAGCGCTCAAGGATTATATTGATGATATAAAAGACGATATCAGAAATTAATCTTTATAAAAAGCTTTTATTTTATAATTCCAATCCAATACATAAAACCATTAGGTTTATGACATGCTTATTATAATATAGTTAATTTTGAATAACATAAATGCCATCTTCATATATTTTGTATATAAATATTGGAGATGGTGTTTTTATGAAAAATCGCAGGAAGCTTCTAAGAAAAATGACTTTAGCTCATCAAAAATTAAACAAATCAGCTTATAAAAAGTACAAAAATCGTATTTCTTTATCTACAAAAAAAGCAGTAATAAGATTTTTACTACTTATTACTGCAGAATTAATTCTAATTGTATTGCTCAAATATATTTTACTGTAACATAAGATAAATTATCATAAAGTCAAACACCCAATTAATACAAAAAGCTACTTTATAGTATTATTGTTGTTTTACATACTCAACAAATTTGAACGATATATCAAATTTCTCACCTGCTCCATTTCGTCCAACCGCTGATATTTCCTCGCTTTCATCTACAATTGACCAATCTGTCATTTCATCTAGATTTGGAAAATATACATCCTTTTCAAATGAAGAAGTAAATTTTGTTATGTACGCCTTTCTGCAATAAGGAAGCATCTGTTGATAGACACTTGCTCCGCCTATAACAAAGATGTCGTCCTCCGAAAGACCATTTTTCTTCATTGCTTCGAGCATTTCAAATAATTCATCTAATGAATGAGCAACTATTGCTCCTTCGGGTGCATAATTTTTATCTGGATTTAACACAATATTTTTTCTATCCTTTAAAACACGTCCTCCGGGAAATGTTGCTAAAGTATTTGAACCTAAAATAACAGTTTTACCTGTAGTAAGTCGAGCAAAATTCTGTAAATCCTCTTTAACTCTTGCTAATAGGTCTCCTTTATATCCTATTCCCCACTCTTTATCCACTGCAACAATTACATTCATTCAAAATCCTCCATTAAATAAGACAGTGTAAAATATAGTCAATTTAAACGCTAAATAAAATAATATAAAGCACATCCAATCTAGCCATGCTCATATTTTTTACTCATTTTACAAAAGTAAATATCATAAAAGAAATTTAGCTTGACACGTATATACACATAAAAATTAGTTATATTGCTACCTCAAACTTGCCAACCTTTTCTCCATGCTTATAATCCTCTACAACAAAGCTCTCCGGAGTAAAATCATAAAAGTTTTTTATACTTTTATCTAAAGTAACCTTTGGTGCATTATATGCTTCTCTTTTTATAAGCTCCTCTACGATAGGAATATGTCTGTCATAAATATGGGCATCAGCGATAACGTGCACAAGCTCTCCTGGTTCTAAATCTGAAACCTGTGCGAACATATATACTAAGGCTGCGTACTGTGCTACATTCCATGCATTTGCCGCTAACATATCTTGAGAACGCTGATTTAAAATAGCACACAATTTGCCATCTGTAACATTAAAAGTCATACTATACGCGCAGGGATAAAGTGCCATTTCATGCAAGTCTGAAAATGTATAAAGATTCGTCATTATTCGTCTGCTGGCTCTATTGTTTTTAAGATCATACAGCACTCTGTCAACCTGATCAAACATACCCTCTTTGTACTTATGCTTTACACCCATTTGATATCCATACGCTTTACCAATTGAGCCATTTTCATCTGCCCATTGATCCCATATATGGCTATTAAGCTCATTAATGTTGTTTGATTTTTTTTGCCAAATCCATAATATTTCATCAATTGCTGCTGAAAGCTTTATAGGTCTAATAGTAATTAAAGGAAACTCTTTTGATAAATCATAACGATTTACCACTCCAAATTTCTTCTTGGTATAAGCCGGCTCACCATCTGGCCACTTAGGACGTACATTTTCGTCTTTAACCCATGAGCCATTCTCCAAAATATCCTTACAAGTATTTATAAAAGCAGTATCTGCTGAGCTCATATTTTTTCCTCCTTAAGCTTTTTGCGAATTCTTTGAAGTGCATTGTCAACCGCTTTTGTTTCTTTACCAATCTTAGCTGCAATTTTTTCGTACGGACTGCCCTTTAAAAACTCAAAAAGAACCTCCTTTTCAAGCTTACTTAGCTTTGAATTTATGCTACCATACAAAGTATCAATTCGCTCTTTGTTTATGAGTATTTCTTCCGGATCCATAGAATCCAAGGTTATAAATCCAGAAAAATCATTTGAATTTTCTTCCAAAAATCCACTTAATGATACATAATCATTAAGTGGCATATGTTTTTTTCTAGATGCGTTATTAATTGCTGTACAAAGCTGTCTGCGTATACAAATATTTGCATATGTGGAAAATGTTGCCTCTTTTTTTGAAGAATATGTAATAATTGCCTTATATAGACCAATCATACCCTCCTGTACTAAATCTTCTTTATCTCCACCTAGCAAAAAATACGCACGAGATATAGCAAGTACCATTGGCTTAAATTTTTCCAAGATTAATTCACATGCTTCGTCGTCATTTTTTTGTGCTTGGATAACAAGCTCATCAATCTTTAACAATCTTAACGCCTTCCTTGGTATCTATAAGTGTGATTCCCTTTTCTTTAAGTTTGTCTCTAATTTCATCTGCGGTTTTAAAGTCCTTTGCTTTTTTGGCTTCTGTACGTTTTTCTACAAGCTCAATAATTTCTTGTGAAATATCTGCGTTATCATTACTATCTTCTTTAATAACTGCATTCTTTTCTATAGACAATCCTAAAACAGAATCCGCAAATAAAGCAAAGTTATATATATCCTTGCTTTTTTCTGAATTTCTAAGTGCCTTCCAAAGAATTCCTAATCCAAGTGGAACATTAAGATCATCAGAAACTGCCTCGATAAAATCCTTTTTTAGTTCTTCCATCATATCTTTAGGAAGATTTCCCTCAGGTGCATCTTTATGCTTTGTGGCAGCCTCATACAAACGATTAAGAGAAACCTGTGCCGCATCGAGTGCTTCCCATGTGAAATTCAATTTATTTCTGTAGTTTCCGTTTAAGCAGAAGTATCTATATGCAAGAGGCGAATATCCTTTAGCTTCTAAATCTGAAACAGTATAAGTATTTCCGAGACTCTTTGACATTTTTCCATTATCAACGAGTAAAAACTCACTGTGCATCCAATAATTAACAGATTTTTTACCTGTCAGGGCTTCTGATTGAGCTATTTCATTCTCGTGGTGAATCGGAATATGGTCAACACCGCCTGTATGAATATCGAAGGTATCGCCAAGATATTCTCTAGACATAGCAGAGCACTCAATGTGCCATCCAGGATATCCCATACCCCACGGACTTTCCCATTGCATTATGTGCTCCTTTGGGGCTTTTTTCCATATTGCAAAATCTGCTGGATGTCTTTTTTGATTATTTATCTCTACCCTTTCACTTGCACCTGCAAGCTGTTCTTCTAAATTAGCTCTTGAAAGTCTTCCATACTTTGAAAATTTTGAAATATCATAATAAATTCCATCATCTGTTTCATAACCATATCCTTTTTCGCAAAGCACCTTGACAAAATCTATCATTTGTTCAATATGATCTGTTGCCTTCGGTGTAAGCTCCGGACTTTCAATATTTAATTTTTTCAAATCTCCAAAAAATATTTCTGTAAAATATGCTGCAATTTCCCATGGTGTCTTTTTTTGACTTTTTGCAGCCTTTTCCATTTTATCCTCTCCCTCATCTCCATCTGATGTGAGATGACCTACGTCTGTTATATTCATTACATGCTTTAATTTGTAGCCGTTGAGCTTTAAAGCTCTTCTTAAAATATCCATAAATACATATGTTCTCATATTTCCTATGTGAGCATAGCTATAAACTGTTGGTCCGCAGGAATAAATTGTAACTGCTTCATCACTTAAAGGCTTAAATTCTTCCTTTTTTCTCGACATTGTGTTATAAACCTTCATTTCATATCCTCCTCAATACAGTCGTTTATATTTTTAAGCTTTTCGCTAAAAACTAAAATCCATTTTGTTATTAAATCATATATTTTTTTGTATTACTTTTTGTTTCTAAAATATATTATTCTTTGCTACATTAATATAAATAAAAATCTATAATTTTGCAAATTATTTATGATTATTCTCCTCTTTAAGCTTTGACAGCTCTTCTCTAATCTTAGCAAGCTCTTGTGCAACAGGATCAGGAACCTTATTATGCTCAAGTGCAATTGACGGGGCAACTTTAACCTCACCATTTACTCTTTCACCATCTGTTTTTATAACTCTTGCCTTCATACCTGTCACTGTAGAATTTTCAGGAACATCATCAAGAACTATCGAGCCAGCACCTATCATTGAGTTATTTCCTATTGTAACAGGACCAAGTATCTTTGCACCTGCTCCTATAAGAACATTATCCTGCACGGTTGGATGTCTTTTTGAATGTTTTTCTCTTCCATTTCCACCCAAAGTGACTTGATGATATATAGTACAATTATTTCCGATAACCGCCGTCTCACCTATAACAACCCCATGTCCATGGTCTATGAACAAGCCCTCACCTATTTTCGCTCCAGGATGAATCTCTATATTTGTTCTGCGTGCACCAATTTGTGAAACCCATCGTGCAATAAAGAACAGCTTATGACGATAAAAAAATGATGAAAGCTTATGATACATTAACGCATGTATTCCAGGATAAAGCAAAAACACCTCGGCAGCATTTCTTGCCGCCGGGTCTCTTTTAGCTATTGATTTTGAGTCTTTAATAATACCCATTTTGGTTATCACCATAATCCTATCTTTACATATTATATTAATATATCTTTAGTTACTATCTAAAACAAATGCTTAAACATTATAATTCTATCATAATAATACTATATTTACAAGAATTCTAAGCTGTGAAATTTCACCATTTTTTACCCATTTTTTATTGACAAATGAATAAATCGTATTAAACTATAAAAGCATATTTATTACAATTTCTGTGTTTACTATTTAGGAGGGAAAATATGTTAGAATTACGGAATATAAAAAAGGATTATCCAACTGGAAGCGAAACGGTTCATGCTTTAAAAGGCATAGATTTAAACTTCAGAAAATCAGAGTTCGTTTCAATTTTAGGTCCATCAGGTTGTGGAAAAACAACCATGTTAAACATAATCGGAGGTCTTGACAGTTATACTGAGGGAGACTTAATTATTAATGGTACATCCACAAAATTTTTTAGAGATAGAGATTGGGACACTTATAGAAACCATTCGATAGGCTTTGTTTTTCAAAGCTATAATCTTATTCCACATCAAACTGTTTTACAAAATGTAGAGCTTGCTTTGACACTTTCAGGTGTTTCAAAAACGGAAAGACGAGACAGAGCACGTAAAGCACTAGAAGATGTTGGTCTAGGTGACCAACTAAATAAAAAGCCGGGAGAAATGTCTGGTGGCCAAATGCAAAGAGTTGCAATCGCCAGAGCACTCGTAAATGACCCCGATATAATTCTCGCAGATGAGCCTACAGGTGCTTTAGATACAAGTACCAGTATACAAATAATGGAAATATTAAAAATAATATCAAAACGTAAGCTCATTATAATGGTTACACATAATCCTGATTTAGCAGAAAAGTATTCTTCCAGAATCATAAATATGCTCGATGGCAAAATCACTAATGATTCAATGCCTTTGACAGAACAGGAAATTAACGAAATAAAAGAAAAAGAAGCTGAGCTCAAAGAAAATAATACAAAAGCCAAAAAATTAAAAAAACCATCTATGTCTTTTGCAACATCATTTATGCTCTCGCTCAAAAATCTTTTTACAAAAAAAGGCCGTACTACACTTACCTCCTTTGCAGGCTCCATAGGTATTATTGGTATTGCATTAATAGTTGCCGTATCACAGGGTACAACAAATTACATTGACGATGTTCAAGAAAGTACGCTTTCTGCTTATCCTATTACATTGGAAGCGTCAACGGTTGAAATATCTTCATTAATGAATGCATTTATGAATGTAGAATCAGATAAGTTTTCACATGAAAACGATGCTGTTTATATAAAAAATGCCGTTTATGATATGGTAGATGCTATGAATAATATTCAAGAAACCAAAAATGATTTAAAGTCATTTAATGAATATTTACTTTCAGAGTTAGATAAGGAAGATTCAGAACTTTCTAATGCAGTTAATGGCATACAATATTCATACGATTTAGATTTGCAGGTTTATACAAAGAATGTTGATGGAAAAATCATCCGTTCTGACTTAGACAAAATCATTTCAGATTTAATGTTAAAATATGTAGGTATTGATATGACTGCGATGCAATCTATGTCAGGAGGATCACCTATGGTTTCTATGTCAACCATGTCCTCAACACTATGGCAAGAATTGCTTCCCGCAAAAGACGGAAAGCCGGTTAATGATTTATTACTCGAACAATACGATATTGTTTATGGTTCATGGCCAAACGAATATGATGAAATAGTTCTTGTCGTAGATGAAAATAATGAAATTGATGACCTTACATTATACGCTTTAGGTCTTCTTTCAGATAAAGAAATTGACAATCTTGCTAACGCAGCCATTAATGGAACAGAATTAAATGAAAAAGAACTAAAAAGCTGGTCATATGAAGAAATATGTGATATGGAATTCAAAACTTTATTTAATTCACGTTGCTATTATAAGGACCCTGTTACTGGATTATATAGTGATTTAAGAGAGACGGAGCTCGGACTTCAATCCCTTTATGATTCTATTGGAACAACAACAGGTGCTAATGCAGTCGGAATTCCTTTGAAGGTTACAGGTATTATCAAGCCTAATGAAGAATCAGATACCAAAATGCTAACCGGAAATATATGTTATACAGACAAATTAACAAAATATGTAATAACAAATGCTGTTAATGCCGATATTATAAAAGAGCAACATGATAACCCTAATGTTGATGTATTTACAGGTCTTCCTTTTGAATCTTCAACCGGAACACTTGATGTAGAAACAAAAGCCAGTGAATTCAAAAAATATATCGAAGCAATGACAAACGAAGAAAAGGTCGCTGTTTATGCTCAAATTTGTATATTAAATGAGCTTTCAAAAACTATAAACGCCTTAGATTCTAATGCAATAACAATGGCTATTGATGCTCTTGATATAAACTCTTATGACATGTCAGCTTTAAACAACATATCAGAATTATTTGCTGATGTTCCTGCTGAAGCAACAGAAAAGCTTATAACTCTTATTACAGACGAACATCTAGATACATTGATTGAGAAGTTTTCGCAAAACGATTATTATAAGCAAATTTTTGAAAGCATGAACAGAGATTCATTAAAAATGATCGTTGCAAATCTCATATATTTGGAACAGTACAATATTATATCACAATCTGAAATGGCCTCACTTATGAAAAACCCTGCAGATTTATTGACAGAATTCCAAACATTATTAGATACTGCAACAGCAGATCAATTAGCCCCATTATATGATTCCGTAATTGAATTTTCTGAATCTACACTTGAAGATAATCTTATAAAAATGGGCGATTTAGATCTTTCGATGCCTTCCTCTATTAACATTTATGCTTCATCATTCGAGAATAAGGATATAATTACAGACGCTATTAAAAGCTATAATAACGAAGTCGATGAGCTTAAACAAATCAAGTATACAGATTACTTAGGCATAATGATGTCATCAATTACCATAATCATTGATGCTATTACTTACGTTTTAATAGCTTTCGTAGCAATTTCATTGATAGTTTCATCAATAATGATTGGTGTAATAACACTTATTTCAGTACAGGAACGTACGAAAGAAATTGGTATACTTCGTGCCATCGGTGCTTCAAAAAGAGATGTTTCAAGTATGTTTAACGCCGAAACAATTATAGTCGGATTCACCTCTGGCCTTTTAGGTGTCATAATCACATACGTTCTTTGTATACCAATTAACATCATTTTACAAGCCCTTACTGAAATTGAAAATTTACAAGCTGTCTTGCCTGTACCAGCTGCAATTATTTTAGTTGTTATAAGTATGCTTCTCACACTTATTGCAGGTATCATACCATCAAGAAGTGCTGCAAAGAAAGATCCTGTAGTTGCATTAAGAACAGAATAACAGAGATTACAATATTACGAGGTAATTCTTTATGATCACCTCGTAATGTAGTAAAATATCCCTAAAAAGGCTCCGAGATTTCTATTAGCTGTGAATCTCGGAGCTTTTATATAATAATCTTTTTCTATTATTCAATTTACTAATTACCGTATATCAAAAGATAAAGTCGTTGTTTTTCTATAAATCAATATAATAAAAAGCTATTTTTCACGAGCATTTTTCAATTTCCTATAAGTATACCAAAATAAAATTCCGGCAATTGTAATAGAACTTATAAGCACACCAGCTTTAAAACCAGGCACATTATATTTAATTACAATTTTATGCTCACCTTCAGGAATATCAAAAGCCATCAAAGCATCCTTAACAGACCATTTATCAACCTCTTCTCCATCAACCATGACAGACCATGCATCATCATAAACTAAACTTGTGAAAACACTTCTATTCTCATTTACATCAATAGTGCCTTCCAAATATCCTGATGACCACTTCGTAATATTCAACGATGCTTGACGAAGGGTTTCAACATTTGATGCAAAAAGGTCCTCGTTTAAAGAATAAAATCTATTTCCATTAGTGAATACATCACCCTTTATTTCAAGCTTAACTATATCTCCTTTCTTGTAGGTTCCTAAATATTGGATACAATTAGTCTCGCTTGTATACAAGAAGATCTCTTTACCATCATTTATACTCATTGAAGCTCTGTTACTACCATTATATGGAAAATAAGCATATAAAGGTCCGTCCTCTGATGCTGATAAATAATATCTAACCCCACCATAGTAAATATCATTTTTATATTCCCCAGGAAAAATTAAATTTTCCATATCTTCATTTGAAAAATTATTTATAACAGCTTCCTTTTTATTAAGCTCGTTAAAATATTGAACGCTTTTATCTCCCATTATACAATTAAATATATAATTTTGATTTTCAATAGGATTGCCCTTGTAGTCAAAGTTCTTTAAATCAGCACTTGATGAAAAACAAAGTGGAAGAGCATATGGATTTTCATAAAGTTTTGAAGTTTCATTTTGGTATACAATATTGTAACTATCAAATAAAGCATTGCACCATGAAATGATCTTTCCATTGTCATCCAGCTTTAAAATTTCATCATCACCCATTACATATTTTATTGAAAAAAGTGAATCTGTTACCATTGTAGAACCTGCATACGAGCTCCAAAAATACACTTGGGCGAATCCCATATTTGCTAAAAATTCATTAACATCGCTATTATATGATGAGCTGTAATGACTTATTCCTGCATATCCAAGTCCAATTGGCTCATTAAAGTTTCTTTGAAAGCATGAACCCATCCTATAAAATTCATTTTCTGCCAGCTTGTCTGCTTTATCAGCTAAATCCTGCGTAAGCATCTTATAATCACGATATTTGTCAAAGGATTCATATCTGTGTGCATCATCTAAACCTTCAATAAGACCAATAGCATGATGATGAATTTCTAAAAAAGAGAAAAACAAAATAAAAATTGCCATTATCATAAATAAAATCTTTCTATATACTTTTTGAAAAGATTTTGCATAATTTTTATTTTTTTGAAGCTCTAATAATCGAAATATCTTTTTATCTAATAAATCATAATTTTTCACAAAAACAGAAATTAGTAATAATAAAACAGCTTCGATTATAAAATACCTCAGTGTTAAAATATAGTTTTCTTCGATATTACTATTATTATTAAATTCATAGATAATTTTATATATTAAAGGTCCACATATCAAAGCCCCAATAAAATACCCTATCGGTATTTCCTTAAACTTAAAAGACGCTTTGCAAGCTGTATATATTACTATAAAACCAAATACAAAAAAATATCTATATGGGAACCAATTAGGTTTTTGAAACACATGCCACATTAAATCTATATCAAATACTAATGTACTAACGACAACGAACAATGTTATAAAAGATGTTACTATTTTTTCCTTGATTGATATACTCCCAATAAAAAAATAAGCAATGAACATTATCGAAACGATGGCACCAATATAGAAAAATGGCGTTCCGGTATTTGTTATGCTATCATAAGTACCCAAGAAGAATTTACTTAAAATAGCGGAAATTTCATAATTCAGACCATTTTCAGGAGAAACAAACGTACTACCTATTTTACCCTCAAATAAGGACGCTGCTGTTGGCAATAAGAGCCACGCACCTAACCCAGCAGCAATAATCGCACTACCTACAAACCTTCCCAAAAAAGCTCCAATATCTTTCCAAGAATCCCATTTCTGCCTTACAATGACATAAATTACGTATATACAAGCAAAAATTCCTACCATATATGCCATGTAATAAGTTGAAATAAATAAAAAAGTTAATGAAATACACAATAGATGTGTTTTTTTACCCTCTGCTATTTTTTCTATAGCTAAAATTATTATAGGAAGCCATATTACAGCATCAATCCACATCAAACACATCGAATATACAATATTATATGACATTAATGCATAAAAAAGTGAAAATATCACAATGCTTATTT
This sequence comes from Candidatus Egerieisoma sp., assembly GCA_045580735.1. Lineage (GTDB taxonomy): Bacteria > Bacillota > Clostridia > UBA1212 > UBA1255 > Egerieisoma. The sequence continues at coordinate 23,707 of JAZNOJ010000049.1, forward strand.
TATTTTTTCCAAAATAATTCATTAATATTCCAAAAGAAAGACCACAAAGACCTATTTTTAAAACCGTTAAAAAAGTAAGTCCTATTGGCATATATTCATTTGGGCAAAGAAGTGTTAATAGTGATAAAGGACTTGCTAAATAATATGCAAAAACACCGGCATAATTCCCCCCAAATGCCTTAGACCATGAGAATAATATACCTCCGTTGTTATAGGAGATATTTTTTAAGCCACAATAAAATTCGCAATATTGACCTGACATATCCATAATCAATACGGATTTATCTCCAAATGGAGCAATATTATATGTTAAAAAAATGCACAAAAGAACAACAACTGGTAAAGAAAAGCATAGAAATAAAAGTAAAATACTTTTTTTTCTTGTTCCTATTAATAATTTACTATTAGAATCATATTTCTGCATAGATTTTACTCCAGTTCAAATGCTCCTGTATATAATTGGTAATAAGTTCCTTTTTCAGAAATCAGTTTTTCATGGTCACCACGCTCTATTATTTTTCCATGCTCCAATACCATTATAACATCAGAATTTTTAACTGTTGATAGTCTATGAGCTATAACAAATACTGTCCTTCCCTCCATAAGCCTATCCATACCTCTTTGAACAATAGCCTCTGTACGTGTATCAATAGATGAAGTAGCTTCATCTAGAATCATTACAGGTGGATTCGAAACAGCAGCTCTAGCAATAGCAATAAGCTGCCTTTGTCCTTGTGACAAATTTGAGCCATTATTAAATAGCATAGTATCATATCCCTCTGGCAATCTTCTTATGAAATCATCTGCTCCTGCTAAAGTCGCTGCCTCCTGGCACTCCTCATCGGTTGCATCAAGTCTTCCATAGCGAATGTTATCCATTACAGAACCTGTAAAAAGATTTGTTTCTTGCAAAACAATACCCAAGGATCTTCTCAAATCTTCTTTTTTAATCTTGTTTATATTTATTCCGTCATAGCGTATCTTTCCGTCGTCAATATTATAGAAGCAGTTTATCAAATTTGTAATTGTTGTCTTTCCTGCGCCTGTTGCTCCTACAAAGGCAACCTTTTGACCAGGTTCAGCGTACACAGATACACCGTGTAAAACATTTTTTCCTTCCTCATAAGCAAAATCAACGTCTACGAGACGAACGTCTCCCCTTAATAATGTATAAGTGAGTGTTCCATCATGATGTGGATGCTTCCACGCCCATTTACCTGTACGTTCTTTGCTTTCGATAATATTTCCATCTTTATCTATTTCGGCATTTACAAGAGTAACATATCCATTATCTACCTCAGGTTCCTCATCCATGAGTGAGAAAATACGCTTTGCACCTGCAAGTCCCATTACAATGGCATTTATTTGCTGAGAAACAGTATTTACATTTCCGGTAAATTGCTTTGTCATATTCATAAATGGTATGACAATACTAATTCCAAATGCCATACCGGAAATACTAATATTATCCATACCGGTAAGAATAAAAATTCCGCCAACAACGGCAACAATAACATAAAGTATATTTCCTATATTCATAATAATGGGGCCAAGAGTATTTGCGTACGCATTGGCTCTCTTACTATCCTCATAAAGCTGATTATTTATTTTATCAAAATCAGATTTACACTCCTCTTCATGACAGAAAACCTTTATTACCTTTTGTCCATTCATCATTTCCTGAATAAAGCCCTCTGTTTTACCCATTGCTTCCTGTTGTTTAACAAAGTATTTAGCTGAGCCTCCACCAATCTTTTTGGATACAAAAAGCATTACACCAACGCCTAACAGTACCACCAATGTAAGCCAAATGCTGAAATAAATCATAATCGAAAAAACACTTAGCAAAATTATGCTTGATTGTATTAGAGATGGTATCGCCCTTGAAATGAGTTCTCTTATAGCGTCTACATCATTGGTATAATGACTCATTATATCGCCGTGCTTATGTGTGTCAAAATATTTTATAGGCAGCTCTTGCATAGAGCTAAACATTTTGCCTCTCATTTTATACAGAAAACCCTGCGTCATATATGCCATAAGCTGTGTATAAACAGTTATTGCTATCATTGATACAACATAAAATCCAACCAAAATCAAAACCCTTGGAATAATTTTTTCTGCCGCTGTTTCCCACGATCCACCTGCTTTGGTCCATTTTTCAATTATTTCAATTATCTGTTGGTTAAAAATACCAGGCAATGCCGCTGTTATAGCTGAAATGATTATACATATAAGCGTTATAGGGAGAAGAACCGGGTAAAATTCCTTTAAGTGCTTTAAAACGCGTACAAGTGTCGAATTATTTTTTGTTCCATTTTTATTCTTCATCGCTAGCACCTCCGTTCATCTGTTGCTCATATACTTCCTTGTATATAGAACTACTTTCTAATAGTTCTTTATGAGTACCTATCGCAGAAATACCACCCTTATCCATTACGATAATAATATTTGCATCTTCCACGGAAGCTATTCTTTGTGCTATGATTATTTTTGTAGTTTCCGGGATAAATTCCTTAAAGCCTGCTCTAATAAGCGCATCGGTCTTTGTATCTACTGCACTGGTAGAATCATCAAGAATAAGTATTTTGGGTTTCTTTAAAAGCGCTCTTGCTATGCAAAGTCTTTGTTTTTGTCCTCCTGAAACATTAGTTCCTCCCTGTTCGATATATGTGTCATATCCATCAGGAAAGCTCATTACAAAATCATGTGCCTGAGCTAATTTGCATGCATGTTCTATTTCTTCATCAGTAGCCTCACTGTTTCCCCATTTCAAATTTTCTTTTATTGTTCCTGAAAAAAGCAAATTTTTCTGAAGAACCATAGCTACACTGTCACGCAGAGTCTTTATATCATAATCTCGTACATCTACGTTTCCTACCTTAACGCAGCCTTCGGTAACATCATATAATCTTGGAATCAGCTGTACCAATGATGTCTTGCTTACACCTGTTCCTCCTATTATTCCAACAGTACATCCACTTGGAATATGAAGATTTATGTCCTTTAGCGCAAAAAGCTTACTGCTTGCTGAATATTTAAAATTAACATTTTCAAACAAAATGTCGCCATTTTTAACCTCAAATATTGGATTTTTGGGGTTTGTGAGCTCAGGTATTTCGTCTAAAACCTCGCATATACGCTTTGCTGATTCTGCCGACATGGTTATTATTACATAAATCATCGAAAGCATCATAAGAGACATAAGTATTTGCATTCCATAAGTTAACATTGCAGAAATTTGACCAACATCTACCCCGTGAGTTCCTTCTATTGCCATTTTAGAACCTACAAGAAGAACAAAAATCATATTAAAATACATACATATTTGCATAAGAGGTGTATTTAATGCAACTATTCTTTCTGCTTTGGTAAAGTCTGCACAAATAAGCTTTGCAGCAGAATCAAACTTTTCGATTTCATGTTTTTCTCTGGAAAATCCCTTTACAACACGCATGCCACGAATATTTTCTTCTATAGATTCGTTAAGTCTGTCATACTTTTTAAAAACTCGTCTAAAGGCTGGCATGGCCTTGCGTGCTATAAAATATAGCCCTAACGCCAAAATCGGAATTACAACTACAAAGCATGTAGATAAAAAACCACCCATAACATATGCCATGATGACAGAAAAAATCAACATAAGAGGACTTCTTACCGCTGTTCTTATTATCATCATATATGACATTTGAATATTTGCTACATCAGTTGTCATTCTGGTTACTAGTGAGGATGGACTAAATTTATCTATATTATGAAAAGTAAAATCCTGTACTTTTGCAAAGATGTCGCCTCTTAAATTTCGTGCAAAGCCTGCTGATGCTTTTGAACAGGTAAATCCCGCGACACCTCCAAATGTAAGAGAAACGATTGCCATCACTGCGAGTAAAACGCCAGTATTAATAATCTCTGACAATTCTGCGCCTTCTTTTATTCTGTTTGCCATATCGGCAGTTATAAAAGGAATTAAAGTTTCTATTATTGCTTCTCCGATTATGAAAACAAGTGTGATTATTGTCGGCTTTTTGAATTCACGTATGCTCTTTGCGAGTTTTTTTATCATATAAATTCCCTCTTGTAAAAAAATAAAAAAATTCGGCAAACCGTAAGCCGGGTTCTGTCGTGGACGGTCATCTATCTACGCCAACACATTGCTGTGAGGCTCTAGCCACTCTCGGAGCTGTCGGACCAACGTAACGCTCCATATGGTGTTGCTTCAGGTGGGGTTTACACGGCCGCCCGATCTCCCGGACGCCGGTGAGCTCTTACCTCGCCTTTTCATCCTTACCTGTATTGTATTTACATTACAGGCGGTTATTTTCTGTTGCACTTTCCTTAGAGTTACCTCCACCGGCCGTTAACCGGCACCCTGTCCTATGAAGCCCGGACTTTCCTCATATGCGCTTTACACGCATCCGCGACCGTCTGGTTTGCCGAACCTCGATATTATATCACAGTTTGTTGAAAAAATAAATATTTTGTTGTATAATGTATCGGTCTTATGTGTATCGAATTTTGCTTATGAGCATTATTCTTAAATTAAATATTTAAAGGAGACATTTTCATGATTGAAATAAAAAAGACTAATAAATACACTATAAATCCTAACGTTCTAATCGGAGATGCCTTTGAGTCTGCGTATACAAGATACGCAGAGGAGCAGCCTGTTACACCTCCAGACATAGTACTTCCAATATGTACATGTCTTAGCATGATTTTACTTATCATTATGTTTTTACTCACAGCACATAAATTAAAAGATTGGGTATGGCTTGCTTTATCTGTTTTATGCCTTGCTTTTATGATTCGTTCTGTCTATAAATATTTTAAACAAAATAAAGATTATAAAAATGCAGCTGGAAAGCCTAGTACTATAAAGAAAAAAAGAAATGGTTTCTTTGCTCTTTTTATGACGCCTGATAAAGATTTACCTGATTCTATGCTTGCCGGTGAACTGCTTAAATTAGTATCACCCCACGTTGGAAAGCAAAACGATCAAGTTTACAACAATGCTTTAAGAGAGCTTTCTGAAACACTTGCCCTTACTAATAATCCCTCATATACACTTTGTAAGCTTGTTAATGCCTGTGGAGACATTTTTGACCAGCCTAAAAGAAGACTTTATTTCAAGGCTGAAGGAAACACATTAACATTCTTTGATACTGATTGGATGAATCCTAAAGGTGAAATTTCCTGTTCAACCAATGATGTTGTTTCATTTGGCGAATATTCAAAATATAGTGGAATTTCATCCTCTGGAAAAATTCGTCCGGATGACATTATTGTTGAAATCAAGGATGATAACAACCATATTTTCTTTGAATTTAGATCAGATAGCAAGCAAGAGATCAAAAAGGCACTTCCGTCAAAAATAGAGAAGAAATAATTTTCAATCTGATTTATATAAAAAAAGGCGTGCTTTAGTTCACGCCTTTCTTTTTTTACTAATCATTTTTTATATTTACTTGTTCAATATAAATTATTTTTTCCACTTACTATGTTCTATAAATTTCTATTTCTGTGTAATTTAGACAAAATTCTAATAAATATCATAGACTAATATTTTTTAAATCATCTAAACCTATCCAATTGATCCAGGTTGGCTTCCTAAACCACGTAATTTGTCTCTTTGCATAATTACGTGAACCTTTTTTTACACGCTCTATTGCCGTATTTAAATCACATTCTCCATTAAAATAGTTTATAAATTCCTTATACCCTATTGCCTGAAGTGCAGTTCTGCTTAATCCTTTTTGTTTGGATACTCCTTCAATATAAGCTTTTTCACAAACAGTCATTACTTTTTTAACCTCGTCTAACAGTCCTGCCTCAAGCATAAAGTCCACACGTACATTTATTCTATCATATAAAACGTCTCTATCGGTATCTATCGCATAAACTTTAAAATCAAATTCTGGTGCTTCAGCTTTAGATTCCGCATTACGTTCAGCTAATGTTTTTCCTGTGCTTCTTTTCATGCCCAATGCTCTCATTACTCTCTTTACATTGTTATAATGAATGACTTCAGCCGCTCCAGAATCTTCTATGGTCAATAGCTTATGCAATTCTATTCTTGCATTCAACTCTGCCAGCATTATTGCATCTGCATTTGCGTCAAAATCCTGCTTGGATTCATAAAAGTGTTTTGTGTTAGAATTCTTTTCGATTTTTCTTTCGCATACATTGAATATATTATCAATATTATCAGGCATAGAATATTTACAATATTCATTTTTATCTTTCAAAATACTTTGAGGTCCATTTTGAACATAATATGTAAGTTTTTCGTCACGTGCATTAGTATATAGGTTTTCTATTTCATTGAAGACTTTTTCATCATTAGCTGGCATACAGTCATATTTTATATTTTCAACTAAAGAATTGATATATAGACCTGTTCCGCCACATACAATTGGTAATTTTCCTCTTTTGATTACAGTCTTTATCGCTTCTTTTGCACTTTTCACATAATCTGCAACACTATACTCTTCCCATGGTTCGACAAAATCCATCATATAATGTTTTATTCCTTTTTTTTCATTTTCATCAGGTTTTGCTGTGCCAATATTCATGTATTTATAAATCTGCATTGAGTCTGCTGATATTATTTCTCCATTATAACGCCTAGCTAGCTCTATCGAAGCAGATGTCTTACCTGAAGCTGTCGGTCCTGCTATTACAATAACTTTTTCTAGCATATATTAAATAATCCATCTTTTATATAAATGGACTTTCTCCTTTCATATGAATAGTTTTTATTATGTTATAATCATATTCATAATTATCATAATATTCTTTTGAATTTTTTTTCGAGTTCTCGCTCTGTTATTGTAACACATATTGGTCTGCCGTGTGGACAAGTTCCTGAATTTTCAAGCTTTGCTAATCTCTTTAGGAGCTCATTAATTTCCATCGACGATAATTTCTTATTTGCTTTTACTGCAGCTTTACATGCTATTGTATATATTTCTTCGTCAGTATAGCCACGAGTTTTTTTGTTTTGTAAGGCACTAATTACGACATCTTCGATATTACTTTCTGATAAAATAGTCGGAACAGCACGTATAATTATTGTATTGCCTCCAAACTCATCTATTTCAAAGCCCATACTCTCAAGAAAATGCTTGTTATCACTAAAAGCCATTAATTCTGCAGGTGAAAGTGTCATTGTTATTGGAACAAACAATGGACTTATAGCTTCACTGCCTTCGTTTATTATATCTTTAATTTCTTCGTATTTTATTCTTTCATGTGCCGCATGTTGATCAACAAATACCATTTCGTCACCATATTGCAAAATAATATATGTGTTAAAAATTTGTCCGATAACTAGCGAATCAGTATATACACTTGTGCTATTATACAAAGTAGGCTGTTCTTCTTTTACTTCAGAAATATATTGTTTTGAGTTATATATGTCATTTTCTACATTACTAAATTGAGCCTCTTTATTTTCCCACACATAGGCTTGATTGTCTTTTTCCATCTTTGGTATTTTACATCCATCTTTTTCTACATTTAGATTATTGTCTTCTTTATCTAATATATTTTCAAATTTCTCATTTACAAGGCATGATACATCTGTATTACTACAATCTTCTAAAGATACTTCATCTATTTTTTTAGGGGAATTTATATCAGCTCGTATCTCCGACTCAAAGCTTTTTGGGATTTCCGATTTTAAATTTTTATTTTCTTCATCAATAGACATTTTTTTTATTTGATCTGAATTTTCAATATCATCTTGGTCTATTGATTCCCATATTTGTGGTATTTCCTTTGTTTTTATATCTACATTTTTATTATTAGAAGCAATAATTGCTTCTATCTCATTCCTTTTTTCTGTAAGACTATATAGATTTTGAGTTTTATTATAATTTTCCGCGCCATTAGTTTTTGAGAAAGCTTGTTTGTTGGATTCAACCATTTTTTCTCCTGCCACATTAGTACCTTCAGAAAATAAATCATATTCACTATCTACTTGTAATTCATTACCTACTTTAGCATCTTTTTTGCCAGTTGAAATAGCGCTCGATAAATCATCCTTCTGTGTTTGATTTTGTATATTAATATTTTTATTCGCCTGGGAGATATATAAATTAGAGCTTTGTGGTTTTGTTGTATATTTAGGTTGACTTCCTGTATTTTCGTACAAAACCGCATTTGTTACAGCGTGATAAACTAACCTGTACATTGCACTTTCATCTGAGAAACGTACCTCTGCCTTTGTTGGATGGACATTTACATCAACCTTTGAAAGCGGAATTTCCATTTTTAATACTGCAAATGGAAATTTATTCTTCATAGTAACAGTTTTATATGCTTCGTCTAGTGCTGATGTCAACACCTTTGAACGTATGCATCGTCCATTAACAAAAAATAACTGTCTTGTTCTATTTGAATAAACAGCATCTCTTATTCCTGTATAACCTTCAATCTTAAAATTTCCGTCTTCATATTTTACAGGCAACAAGGAAGCAACTGTTTCTTTGCCGTAAATACTAAAAATTACACTTTTTAAATCACCATTACCAGGGGTACGAAAAGCTTCTTTGCCTTTTGATATAAGCTTAAACGATATATCAGGATTTGCTATTGCTAATTTTTGTAAAATATCAGCTACATAAGAAGCCTCAGTTCCATCTTTTTTCAAAAATTTGTATCTTGCAGGTGTATTGTAAAATAAATCTCTAACAACAATTGTAGTTCCCTTTGGAGATGACTTTTCATAAGCCTCGAGCAGCTCACACCCTTTTATGTGCACATACATTCCGTTTAGTGCTTCTTCTGTTTTACTTAATAATTCTACATCTGCTACTGCAGCGATACTGGCTAATGCTTCACCTCTAAAACCAAGTGTTGCAATTTCATTCAAATCATCACCTGACTTAATTTTACTCGTTGCATGCTTGTCAAATGCTATTACAGCATCATCTGCTTCAAAACCACAACCATTATCGTTAATTTTAATATATTTTATACCGCCAGAACGAATTTCAACGGATATTGATGTTGCTCCTGCATCTATTGAATTTTCTGCTAATTCTTTGACTACTGAAGCTGGTCTCTCAATAACCTCACCCGCAGCTATTTGACACGCCGTCAACTCATCTAATACTACAATCTTACTCATTTTGTGGTTTCGTCCTTTTTATAATAATATGCGTGCAAAAAAAGCATTTTAACGCTTATTTTTGTACTTATGATTGCATTATACATCAAATATATACATTTTTCCACAATACTTTTATTTGCAGATAGCATAAACATTTTATATTTTTAAAATGGTAACAATCGCACATAATAAAACAAAATTATTATGTAGCAAAAGTCATACAAACATTTTTTTAAATGTACCTGAAGCTGTTATTTGTGTAGTTTGAAGTAAAAGTGTTTGAGCATTTAGATAATCATTATAATATATATCGTAGTTTGTGGTGTTAAACTTAAAGAGAACTATTTTAGCTCTTGAAATTGCTTTTCCTTCTTCATCTGTTTTTTGCTTTTGACATCAAAATAATAATTATCATTAATGATGATAAGCTTTAATTCTTCTCCAGCTTTGGTAGCTCTCACTTTGTAGAGATAATAGTTTTTTAGATGCCCCTAGGTACTATTACATAAAATGAGCTTTTTTCTATGAAAAATTAAGTATATATGCTTCTATAAAATTTTATATAAATTATCATACATATCTTTTTATTTTAATAGAAAAAGAATTTAAAAATTTTGTAGGCTGTCATACTTATCTTTTCACACTAATATAAAAGCATTCTGTCTAGCTAATCTCTTGCCCTTTCATCAAAATAGTGTATAATAAAAAAAATATAATATGAAAGGAATTATTAATATGTCAATCCAAAAAAAATTATTCGATACATTAAATGGCAATGAAATTTTTTCATACACTATAACAAATGATTCGGGTGCGTTTGTTGAAATAATAACACTTGGCTGTCGTTTAAAACAAATTGTTTTACCTGACAGAAATGGAAATTTAGAAAACATTGTCCTCGGCTGTAACAATGCTGCAGTATATTTTGAATCAGACAGTGAATATTTTGGTGCTATTGTAGGTAGATATGCTAACAGAATAAAAAATGCTACATACAATTACAATGGTAAAGAAATCAAACTAACTGTTAATGAAAATGGCAACCACATACATGGTGGAAAAGGCGGTTTCCATAATATTATTTGGGATGTTACAAATTTAACGGATTCTTCAATAACATTTGAAACCATGCAAGCAGATGGAACCGAGGGTTTTCCAGGCAACCTTAAAATGAAGCTAATTTACACATTTTCTAATGATAATGTTCTTAAAATGGAGCTTTTTGCAAATTGTGACCAAGATACGATTTTCAATCCTACTAATCATTCATATTTCAACTTAAATTTACCAAATCCTGATGCAAATTTACAATTTTTAAAAATCGAAGGTAATAAATATACTCCCTTTGATAAAGAATTAATTCCAACAGGTGAAATTTGCAATGTTCCTGAAATTCTAGATTTTACTAATTTCAAACGTATTGGTGATGGCATTGCCATGATGAAAGACGTACCTGATTTAGATTTAAGTAATGGTTATGATCATAATTTTATTATTTCTAATGAGAAAAAAGAAAACAAATTACTTGCTACATTACTTTCTGTCGAATCTGGTCGTAAAATGGAGGTTTATTCTAATTATCCTGGAGTTCAATTTTATGGCGGAAACCACCTCAACTTCAAAGCAATTTGTTTAGAACCGCAATGTTTTCCTGATTCAGCTCATCATCAAGACGAACCAGAATGGCAACCTATGCCATTTATAAAAAAGAATGAAATTGAAAAATATGAAATCACATACAAATTTTCAATACTAAATGATTCTGATACAAATGATTTTCTAAATACAATATCTTAATAAAAAAATGCGGACTTAATTTTATTGAGTCCGCTTTTTTTATACATTTAATTGTTATATTATTTCACTTTATTACAATATATATATATTTATTATCCATTAACTCAAAAACATTTGTAAAGTAAAATATTTTTTGTCAACTTGTAAATATAAAAAACATTTGTCTAAAACCAAAAAATTCCAGCTTCAAGGCTAGATTAATATAATGAATTTGTTTGTACCACAAATAGAATGTTATTGATATTAACATTATTTTCTTCTCATAAATATTACAATGTGTTAATTTCTTTTTCTAGTAATTTCCATAAGACCAAGCTTCGTCATTCCAACAATTTCCGGTTTAGATGGATCAATATTAGCTAATTGTCTCATAAATTGAACTAATTCTTCCTTTTCACTTGAATTATTCATCTCTATGAAATCACAAATAATTATTCCGCCTATATCTCGAAGTCTTAATTGCCTCATTATTTCCCTTGCTGCCTCAAAATTGACTTCAAGCTGTGATTTACTTGCTTTTGATGTATTTACATCTATAACTGTCAAAGCTTCAGTTTTCTCAATAACAATATTTGCTCCAGATTTTAAATAAACGGTTCTTCCCATCAGTTTTGAATGAATATTATCAACTGACTTTGCTGAAAAAATTCTATTAGGAATATAGTGAACCTTACCTTCTAACAAAAGAAAATGTTTTTTGATTATATTTGCAATTTCAGATGTATCTACATAAATCCCAGTATAAGAATTTAATGGATATTTTGAAAGCTCCATCAAAACTGGATTACGTGAATAAATTTTACCTACATTTCCATTTTTTTTATATACTTCATTTTTAAATGTAATATTATCCCATATTGTAGATAGTATTTTATATTCTCTCATGATAGCCTCAGCAGATGAATCTGCAGCTTCTGTTCTAAAAATCAAAGAATATTTTTGATCTAATGATTCTCCAATCATTCTAAGTCTCTCTCGATTTCCTTCTCCATTTATTTTGGTTGATAGATTAATCGAGTAATTAGACTCTGTTGGAAGAAGCACTAGTCTAGCACCTGGAATTCTAATTTTTGTAGTAATCTGTGCACCCTTTTTTTCTCTCGGCATCGTAGTAATTTGAGCCATAATATAATCTCCATTACTAAATTTACCCTCTTTTTCGCTCAAAATAGCTCTTCTATTCATATCTCCTATGTCTACGAAGTAAGAGTGCAATTGCGGCACATATTCTTTTATACGTGCCGCAAAAATATTAGATGTCACGAAATCACTATTGTCGTATGCTTTATAAAGGATAGCATCTCCATCCTCAGTAATTATTATTTCTGAAGAATTCCTAATTATACATTCTCTTTTTAAAGCGTCATATTTTATCATAATTGTCGTCACATACTTTTTATAAAGTTTTAAATATTTAGAAGACATTATATAAACTCTAATTTAATTATTTAATGTCTACTCGACTAACACTCACGACTTAATCAAAATTAAAATATAAATACAAAAATCTCATCCGAAAGTCTAAAGTAATCAGCTTTTTAGCAAACAAAATTTAAAATTCAGCTTTAATGCCTTCTACATATTTCGTAAGTCGAACTATCCCAACTCAATTCTCCGCATTTTAATTTGGATTGTCCAACTTAAATGTTCTATTACTTATTTTGTAGTTTTAGTAATCTCTCATAAGCAGCTTCCCAAGCATCAGCATCTTTTGGAAGGTATTCTTCAATTTCAAATGAATCTCTAACAACCTTTCTTGCTTCCTCAAGTGAAGAAACAGCACCTAAGGCAATCAATTGAGTCGCAATATTTCCTATTGCTGTTGCCTCAACAGGTCCTGCATATACAGGGCGCTTAATAGCATTTGCTGTAAATTGATTAAGAAGTTTATTTTGGCAACCTCCACCAACTATATGAAGTGCTGGGATCTCGTAACCTACAATTTCCTCAAGACCTTCAATTGCTTGGCGATATTTAAGTGCAAGGCTCTCAGTAATGCATCGTGTAATTTCGCCCTTAGTTTCTGGTATTGGTTGATTAGTTTCTTTACAATATTCTTGAATTTTAATAGGCATATTATAAGGTTCAAAAAATCTTGCATCATCTACGTCTATAATGCTAGCAAAAGCAGGTGCTTTTGACGCTTCTTCAGCTAAACCACCAAACGAAACTGTATCACCCAATTTTTCCCAATGACGTTTACATTCTTGAATTATCCATAAGCCCATTATATTTTTTAATAAACGAACATTATTATTTATTCCACCCTCATTAGTATAATTAAGCTCACGCATCTTGTCATTAATGATTGGTTTTTCAAGCTCAAGACCTAACAAAGACCATGTACCACTACTTAAATATGCACTCTTAGTATCAAAAAATGGAACAGAAACAACGGCACTACCAGTGTCATGCTCTGCTACAGCAATTACTGGTACTGATGTCACACCAAGCTCTTTACAAATACTATCTGTAAGATTTCCCACTTTTGTACCTGCAGGAATAACCTCTGGAAGAATATCCGTATTAAATCCTGGAATAACCTTTTTTATAAGCTCCTTTGCCCAATCACCTTTCACTGGGTCATATAATTGTGCAGTACTCGTAATTGTATATTCACAATACTTTTTACCGGTTAAGAAGTAATTAAAAAGATCGGGAACAAAAAGTAATGTATCAGCATTTTCTAACAAAACACTATTTGCTTCTTTCATTGCCAAAAGCTGATACAATGTATTGAACTTTTGGAATGCAATACCTGTTGTATCAAAAATCTCTTTTTCAGAAGAACGTGTACATGCAAGCTCTATCATACCATCTGTACGTGTATCACGATAATGAACTGGATTTCCAAGAAGCTCCCCTTCTTTTGAAAGAAGACCAAAATCAACTCCCCATGTGTCTATTCCTATGGAAGCAATATCTTTATGTCCTGCATTATAAGTATTTACAATACCTTTTTTCAGTTCAAAAAACAAGCGTAAAAAGTCCCATGTAAATGTCTCATTCATCATTACAGGATCACTTCCAAACCTATGGAGCTCTGTAAGTGTAATTTTTTTGCCGTCAAACTCTCCTAAAATAGCTCTACCGCTACTTGCACCGTAGTCAAAAGCCAATACTTTCATGTTTAACCGTCCTTTCGTATATCAAAAGAGCTGTAATCAAAGCTACAGCTCTCTTATTTTATTTAATTCAATTTCCCAAAAACTAAAACAATAGGTTTTATTTTCAAGTTTAGATCCTTGTTATAAATATTGTACCCATAATTAAAGAAATGGAATTCTTGCTTTAAGACTGTTACATTGGCATATAACTTTTAGCTTTAAACAGTCTCCATAAGCATATATTATACTGTTATTCAATAATCAAGCCCACAGTTTTGTCAAAATATACTGCAATCTCACGACTAAAACTGATTTAAACCTTAATTTTTAGTCTAAATAGTTTGTAAAGTATTTATCAAGCTTACAAGCCTAATTATTTTTCAATAATCGCATTATCAAATTGCTTTAGCGTTTGCAAGAAGATATTTTTCTGCTTCTGTATTCCAAAGCATATTATGACGCTTACAAATCTCAGCTAAATTCTTGAAGAGTTCATCTGTTTCGCCTAATTTTTCGAAGTCAGCAATAGCAGTAAGTGGAAGATCTATATTTGTATATACAAGCTTCTTTCCTCCAGGAATCTTAGGAAGATTCATAACAGTATCAACAACGCAGTTCAAACCACCAATGTGTGTGATCATTGAAGCTGTATTGAGAAGACCCTTGTTCATCATATCAATTGACTCAATCATGTCATCTGTATTACCACCGCTTGTACCAACAACGTGTGTTGAAGCGTAGTGAACATTATAGAAATTGAATTCTGCTTTAAATTCTGAATTCGCAGGGCCAGCAAAGAAGTTAAGACAGCCATCTTTTCCTAATAATCTATCTCCCATTTCAACAACAGGTTTAACAGGAGCAAATACCATAACATCATCGAATCCTTTGCCGTCTGTCATATCCATAATATATTTTTCAGCATCAGGAGTTGTTGCTGTGTTTACATAAACAAGCTTCACACCATTTTTAGCTGCTTCTTCAACTGTGTAAATTGAAGCTGCTCTTTGGAGTCTTGCTTCATCTATATCTGTTACAACTAAAAGTCCAGGCTTTCTATCACAGTGAATTGCATAGTCAATAGCGCCAATACCCATTGGTCCAACACCAGCTAAAATAGCCATATTACCGCCCTCAACAATACCCATGTTGTGAACATAGCAACCATTTTTTGTATGATACATAGCATGATAAGTACCTACAATACATGACATTGGCTCAGCTACACTACCATAGAAAAACGCTTCGTTATCATAATCAAGAAGGCAATTTGTTTCCATTACTTCATTAGGGATTACAACATATGTTGCCGCTCCTCCGATGTACTGATATGAATATCCAGGTGCATATAAAGAACCCTTATAGTTCATAGCAGGTTGAATAGAAAACTTTTGACCCGGCTTAAATTTATGTTGCCACTTAGCACCAACTTCAACTATTTCACCACAAAATTCATGTCCTACAATTACAGGATTAACATCAATATCCTCAGGTACTCTCTTATGATCTGAACCTTGCTCCATAGCCTTATATGTTGACATACAAACACTATCTGAAATAATGTGCGCTAAAATTTGATCTTCCTTAATTGCTGGCAATTCAAATTCCTCAAGGCGCAAATCTTCTTTACCATATAATCTTACTGCTTTAGTTTTCATTGCAAAATGCCTCCTAAAAATTTTTAAAAATTACATCACGTACATTGTAACATATTAATTATTAAAATTAAAGTTTTATTTTCTGCAGTATCATCCCTATGAATTGCAGTAATATAATAATCCTTTATAAATTGTAATATATAATTCCCACCAGATTTAGGTATTTTTAAATTTATACTATAAAGCCAAATATTTTCCAACTATTATAACCCTATTTTAACATGCTTCACTTACCAATAAATTCTACATCATTTCCACATATAGGTAAAGCAATTTATTCTCCAGGCAAAGCATAATAAAACACACTTTTCTGCTCACGCACATTTAGCATTATAGCCCAAAAAAATCTTTTTCGGTGGTTTCCCGGCTATAATTGCACATAAGCAATTTTTAAGAAGCGCCATATTTACGCCTTTTGTCATGTCAATCATAACAAGCTGTCCTCCTAGTTTTACACCTCCGTTTGAATATATTTTTACTTTTTCTTCCTGTCTTTTTGAATAT
>JAZNOJ010000050.1:0-3215 GCA_045580735.1 Candidatus Egerieisoma sp.
TCTATTCCTGTGCAAACACGAAACAGATTTGCTGCTACTTGAGTAGTTCCTTCTTCAAATGTGACAGTCTTTAAGTTTTCACAAAATGCAAATGGTCCAAAATCCCACAATCTATAACTTATACCATCAAATTTATAGTCAATATAATATCCAGAACCTGTTCCTGCTCTATCTAGAGTCTTTGGTATTTCTATCTCTTCTATTTTAGCAGATGAAAAAGCTCTTGCTCCTAAATATTCTAATTTTTTTGATAATGTTACATATTTAAGATTCGTGCAATTACAAAAGGCATAATCCCCTATTGCTGTTACACTATCTGGTATTATTACAGTCGCTAAGCTTTTCCCTTCAAAAGCATTATTTCCTATTTTCACTACAGGATACCCATCAATTTCATCGGGAATTTTAACATACCATGCATTACCATTATACTTTTCGATAATAGCACCATTTTCGCCAGCTAATGTATATTTATGGAGTGCAAAAAGCTCACCATTTGCATCTAAACCATATGCCCAATTCTCACCACTCCAGCCACAGCCGGCCCAACGAGAATAACCGTTTGTGTAATAATTAAAGCTTCCACCTCTTGAGCAATATGATACTAAATTGCCATCTTCATAATGCTTTTCGATTCTAACAGGGCTATTACGTTTACTGTAAATATCCTCAGTTACACTTATTGAATCACTATCTATACCTATATCATAGTATGCTGATGCACCATATGTAGCAAATAAATAAGCTGAGAACGTAGCACACTTTTGTGGAGTACCCTCACTATAAATAGTTGACAAATAATTTGCTCTCATACCAACCTCTGCATAAACAGACGCGCCAACACAAGGAACATTCGTTATACCTAAAAATGCTTTAAGGCTTATACTCGAATCAAGCTCAGCAGTTGTATAACATTCCTTTTGAATAAAATTTCTAACAGTTCTAATCGGCTGTCCTTTTTCACAATCAATACCGATTATGAGATTTCCACTTACCTTTCCGCTTACAGATGCAGAAAAATCAATATTTACAGACACATCAAAAGTACCAATTCCTGCAACATTACAAGTAAAGAGTGGAATACTTTTTTCTATACCCATTGCGCCCAGCATGTCTGCCGTCACATTATATGTGATTTCTGTTTCACCGCAAAAAGCAACATATTTTCTATTCCA
Organism: Candidatus Egerieisoma sp.; assembly: GCA_045580735.1. Taxonomy (GTDB): domain Bacteria; phylum Bacillota; class Clostridia; order UBA1212; family UBA1255; genus Egerieisoma. Next base: position 1,176 of record JAZNOJ010000050.1, read on the forward strand.
TGTAAGGTTATAATCAACATATGGATTTTTAATTTTTACAGTAACATTACCACTAAGATTACCAATGTTTATTGGTATTGGTATATTTATACTGCTAATTTTTTTAGAGCCTGCTGCTCTAGTTAATGAAGCTTCAGCTTCTTCTATTTCAAGTTCTATTCCTTCCGCCGGAATAATCTCCATTGCACTTGAATCAATAATACCTTGTGCATCCATATTAACAAAGGCATCAATATCATCAACATCACTAGCAGTTATTGTTGTAACTAAATCAGTAGATGTAACAGCTTCTGCTTTATATACACTTGGTATTCCTGAATAAAATACTGCAAACTTGTCGCCTACATTTATTGTTTCATCATAACCAACTATACCAATAACTGTTGTATTGTCCTCTTGAGCAGTTTCTGTAATCTCAAAATATTCCGGAACAACTATAACATCTTCAGCAAATTCATATAAATTTTCATACTCTGTATCTATGTTCGTAGCAGAAACGATTTCGATTACGTCATCAAAAATATTTTTTACTTCTTCAGATGTAACTATGTTTTCAGGTAAAAATTCACCATTTACTAATTCAAACCAGCCTCTGTTTAATGCAACTTGCGCACTTACAGCATCTAAGCAAGCATCAAAATCCGAAAAAGTATATTCTGCATCATCATTCAAGCTATATCCAAGATACATATTAAGAGTTGAAACAGCAAAATCACGCGTTACATATTCATCAGGATACAACGCTTCACCTGCTTCTATATCAACAAGTCCATATTCTACCGCAAGCAAAACATCCTGATAATAGGTATGCTTATTATCAATATCATTAAAATAATTGTCTGGAAGAGCAGTTTCAGGCACTTCTATTTCAAAAACATAAACTAAATTATGCAACCATTGTGCTCTCGTAATTCCAGCTTCATTACCTAACAATACTTTATCAATTGTTGCTGAAAGCATAGGAATATATGTACTAGATTCCACTCTTTCGTCACTCTCTACATTAGGCTTATTTTCACCTAATATATCATTTTCTAATATTACTTCTCCTTCGATATTTGCTCCAGCCTTATCATTAGAGCTCATTTCTTCACTTGTAGAAGTATTTAAGCTAACATTTGCATTTGTAGCATCATTTGAATCTGCCAAGCTTGAAATTGGCAATGATGTACAAAGCAAAACAAGCACCATTATAATGCTCAAAATTCTTTTCTTCATCTTCTTCCTCCTCGATAATGATTAGTTGTTAAATACGCAAAACAATCTTGCCATAATAGCACTTTGTCATTTTATCACATATTTTATCATTTTACAACTCTAAAGTGTATGGTAAAATTTTTTTTAGTAGAAAATATATACATGATAAGAAAGCTTAAATGTTTAAAAATAACAGTACTACCATATTAATATATGATTTATTAACATGATAGTACTTACTAAGCACGAATATTTACGCATATTCACATTATACTTTTAAAGACTTCACTTAGCCATAGCTATTTTTTTAACTTCGTCTATTGTAAGGCCTGAAAATGCAGAAATATCATCTAATGATAATTTGCCTGAATCTATCATTTTCCTTACAGTTTGGGATATACCTTGCTTAATTCCGCTTTGTTTTCCAAGCTCGATTCCTTTTTGTGTACCAAACGCAATTCCTTCTTGAGTGCCTAATTCATATCCTTTCTGTGTGCCAAACGCAATTCCTTCTCGAGTGCCTAATTCATATCCTTTTTGTGTACCCTCAGCAAGCCATTCGTCCTTTTTTAGCTCTGCCACCTTTTCACCTGCTTCGATTCCAATTTCAGTTGCCCAGTTTTTGATTTTTTCTTCTAATGACGGTCTCATTTTTCATTACCTCCTAATGAAGTTCTTCTTCCTTTTCTGTCTGCTTAAAAGCCGATACTTCACCTAAACAATGCTTTTCACTATTCAATTTTTCAATTTCTTGGGAATCTTTCAACTGTTCATTCACATCAAACACATCCTTTATTCTGTAATTTAATTTCAAACAGAAAAACTGTGTTTTTGGTATGAACC
>JAZNOJ010000051.1:0-3470 GCA_045580735.1 Candidatus Egerieisoma sp.
TGCTCTTACTATTATTTCATTTCCACCGCTTAATGTAGCTAATGTATTTTTAATTTCATCTGCACATGCTGAATTTCCGCCATCATAAATTATGAAGCTTCCGTCTGCAAGCTGAATAACATATCCTGTCACATCATTGCCGTTGCCTTTTATTTGCGTAACAGTTGTTTTATATGTTCCTGTCGTAACTGCCGGTGCTTTAGGTGGCAAGCTTGCTCCATTCTTATCAGAATGAACAATATTTAATTCTTCTTCACAAGCTATCCAATATATATGAACCATTTTACTTCCATTTACTAATGTAGCGAAATGATTTCCGTTCTTTTCATTCTCATTGTATATTGTATATCCTCTATTTTTGAAATAATTACAAGCATTCAAATAATCATCGTAGCTTTTCTCAAAATATGACAAAAGCTCTTCACCACTTCCACAAACATACATACTATCTGCAGATTCGTAGATATAAAAATTTTGTGCTGTAGTTTTATTGTATGTATAAATATCCAATGCAGTACCTGTTGCTGAAAGATTACCCTTTACGTCAAGTGCACAAGACGGAGCACAACCGGGAACTAAAACGTAAACTCCACCCACTTCATAAATATACCACTGCTGTGCAATGCTTCCATTTGATGCATATGTTTGAACAGCAGCACCACTTGAACTACTACCGCCCTTTACATCAAGAACCTTTCCATTGCTAACATTTTTGATTGTGTATGAGCCATTTGAATTACGTGTAAATACCCATGCTTGCTCATCGCTTATAGCTACATCCTTTATTGCAATTATAGCATCTGAAATCGAAACATGTTTTTTTGATTTAACACCTCTTATAGATGCAGTAAATCCAGTTCCCAAGTTTACAGGAGTACCAAAATCATTATAATTTCCAGTGCTTTTTGAAATTGAGAAAAGCTGTGATGATGTTCCGTTATATGTGTATAATCTTACAGTTGTGCCATCTGCTGTAGCTCCACCTGCCACGTCAACTGCACAGCTTGGTGCACAGCTTACAGAGAGATAATAATTGTTTCCTGTTTTATTAAATTTAAATGACTGAGCTGAAGATCCGCTTGGTTCTTCCAAAACAAGTGCAGTGCCGCTAGCAGAAGCTCCATTTTTAGCTGCTAGTGCTTTACCGTTACTCATGTTTATCAATGTATATGTTCCGTTGCTTTGGAGTGTTACTTTCCAAATTTGCGCCAAAGCTGACGAATTTACAGTTTGAATATTTATTGCTGAATTTGTATATGAAATATTTTTACCGGATTTAGCACCCTTGAAGGTTACATAAGTGCTTGAGCCAACCTTTTCAGGTAAAATTGATTGTGTTACAGCACTATCAGTTGAGCCTGTGCCTCCGGTTGAACCTGAGCTACCAGTTGAACCTGAGTTATCTAAAGAACCAGAATCATCAGGAGCTGTAACTATGCCAACAAGCATAATTTCTGTGATTATCATACCATTTTTAGCATTATTGAGCTGTAAGAACATTTCTCCATTCTTAGTAGCTGATGAAACATCTAATGAAAGTGATGTAGGTGATTTCCAGCCTGTTTTACAAGGCGGTACAACTTTAGATACAATCACATTACCCGCTGCATCAACAAGTGCCAATGTTCCTATGGTTGCAGCAGATGCATCTGTTGCATATTTAAGCTCAATTTTATTATAATTTGCTAAATTAATAACGCCTATTGAATGTTTTCCTGCTGAATTTGTTCCACCGGAATAATAGTTAAGCATTTTTACACTTGAGCTATAACCTGCTGCTGTGAAGCTACCACTTGTAGAAAGCTTATTCATGTCTATTGTAGTAGTTATTTCTGTAGTTGTTCCTGTAGTAGGTGCTTGTGTAGTACCCGAGTCATTTGTTGAATCATCAGAAGCCACTACTTTTTCAAGTGAAAATCTTTGATCTGTTCCTGAATTATATTGATATGACTGAATATTTGCAGCTTCTTTTACAGTATCGCCTGCCACATCCATTACCTTACCAGATACCGTATATGAGCCAATTGCATATACGCCTGAGCTTCTTTGATAAAAGTTCCAACGCTGTGCATTAGAATTGTTGCTTTGATAAATACCGATATTAGTGCCATTAGATTTACTATTACCACTTAAATCAAGCACCTTACCAGTTGCCTTATTTGTTATCTTATATGAGCCGTTTGACTGGCGAGAAAGAGTCCAAATTTGGTTACTATTTGAATCTTTTTTTGCACTGAGCTGTACATTTGTACCAGAAACAGTTAAGCAATAATTTGTTCCCGCTACAACGATATACGCATCAAAGTCTGTTCCCACATTTGAAACAGGTGCAGTAACTCTCGTTTCGTTAACGCCATAAGAGCCAAAATGATTCATAGCGCTAATATAATTACTTCCAAACGCAGCCTTTAAATCTGCATTACTCTTTGTATAATGAGCAACGCTAAAAACTGGGCTTCCCTGTCTTCCTTCCTTAACTCCATACGATGAAAAATGTCCGTAAAGACTTGATTCGCTTGTTCCCAATGCTTTAACTACATCTGCATTATTTGCAGCGTAATATCCAGCATCAAAAACCATGCCTTTAACATTTGATGGTACATTTCCTTCTGCCGCAGTGCCAATACTAAATGATGCTACACATAGTACAACACATAGCAACAATGCAACAACTTTTTTCGTTCTTACTTTCACAATAAAACTCCTTACATATAATATTTAGTAATAGTACAAAATATATATCGCCAGCTTTTATATCATATATAATAAGCTGACAACACATTTTGTCACAAAACACATTAATTGAAATATTCAAACAAATCTTACACATAAAACATCTAGATTTTATAATATACTATCACGTTTTAATTTACTTTTCAATGCTGATTTTAAATTAAAAGAAAACAAATTCATTTTAATACTACTCTGCATACAGTTTTTTATATTCAAATTTTTATAATATTTACCTATTGTTCTATCCTTTTTTAACGTTTCTTGTCAATGTCAAAAAGCTCCGGAATTTGCATTATTTCACAGATTCCAGAGCTTTTTTATCATTCTTTACACTTTCTTATTTTAGGTTCATTTTTATCCTAAAGTCTTTGTCTTTCTTGTCAAATCATGAAGAAGTATTTCCTTTGTATATTTAGATTCTCTTAAAGCCTTTCTAACATCTGCATCTCTGTCTGTAAGGTTATAAAGATATGTATCACAAGGATACCAAAGTCTAGAGGCTTTAATGTGTCTGTATACAATCAAAGGACAATCCTCAACACCATGGTGTGAAACTTGACAATTTGTAGATTTCATATAATCTCCAAAATATGCAGCCATTGGCTCCATTTGGTCTACACCTGCATCAGCAAGTAATAACATTTGGTCGTTTTCTGTTATCAATCTTGAAACAACGCAAGTGTTGTTGCTTGTGCCTTTTGGTGTTGAAAGTACAAATGCATCATGATGTGTACCTA
>JAZNOJ010000052.1:0-19078 GCA_045580735.1 Candidatus Egerieisoma sp.
GATATTACCGGAATGTATAGAAGACTATATAAACGAAGATAATCAAGTCAGAGTAATAGATGCATTTGTAAATAGCCTAGATATGGAGAAACTAGGGTTTGAAAGAGCAGTGCCAAATCATATGGGAAGACCATCATATGATCCGCGAGATTTACTAAAGTTATACATATATGGATATTTAAATAAAATACGTTCAAGCAGAAAATTAGAAAAGGAATGTACAAGAAACATAGAACTATTTTACCTGTTAAATAAATTAACACCTGACTTTAGAACAATATCAGATTTTCGAAAAGACAACCCAAAAGCAATAAAAAATACATTTAGAGCATTTGGGAAATTATGTTTAAAATTAAATTTATTTAACAAAGAGCTATTAGCGGTAGATGGCACAAAAATAAGAGCAGTAAATAGTAAAGAAAATTGCTACAATATGGAAGTGTTAGAAAAGAAGCTGGCTAATATAGAAGAAAAATTAAATATGTATCTAAATAGATTAGATGAAGCAGATGAAACAGAGAAAGAAAATACAGAGACAGAAAAAGAAAATATAAGGCAAGCGATAAAAGAACTAACCGAGAGAAAAATAAAATATGAAGAATTATCCACAGAATTAGAATTAAGTGGAGAAACGCAGATACTAACAACAGATCCTGAGGCAAGAAGAATGTATTCAAAAGATGGATTTCACTGTTGTTACAATGTACAAACAGCAGTAGACAGCGAAAGTCATTTAATAGCAGAATTTGAAGTAACTAACAAAAATACAGATTCAGGCTTACTTTATGAAACAACAGAGAAAGCAAAGGAGTTATTAGAAGTAAAAACAATAGAAGCGGTTGCAGATAAAGGTTATGAAAGTAAAGCAGACATATTAAATTGTTTGTTGAATGGAACAGCACCTACAGTGGCATTAAAATTAGACAAAACACATAGAACATTTGAATTTCCATATGAAGAAAAAGACATTACAGAAGAAGAAAGAAAAAATATAGAAAACATAGAAAAATGTATAAAAGCAGGAGTTCTACCCGAATGTTACGAAAATACCGGAATAACGGTTGAGCTACAGAAAAAGAATTACGAAAGCTGCTTTTTAAGAAGTGAGAACGGAGAAGTTACCTGCCCAATGGGATACAAATTGGAATATTCAAAGAAGAAAGGACTAAATACAGTATATTATGACAGATTGAAGTGCCGAAACTGTAAAAACAAGTGTACGGCATCAGCGTTTAAAGAAGTAAGCTTTGGACCGGAAACAAATTGCGTTCCAGTAAAAATATTTGGAAATGTAACAACGAACCTACAAAAGATACCAGACAATGCAAAAATAAGTTCGTTTAATCACACATTAGACACGAAAAAAGTTCCAGATGCAAAAGTAGTAGTTAGAATAAAAGATGATAAGGAAAAAATAGGAAAACGAATGTGCTTATCTGAACATCCTTTCGGAACAGTAAAATGGTATCATGGAGCACATTATCTATTATGCAAAGGAAAATTGAAGACAACCGCAGAAATGGGGTTGAGTTTTCTTGCGTATAATATGATAAGAGCGATAAATATGATAGGAGTTAAGAAAATAATAGAGGCGATATAGCCTCTGTTTTTTTATAAAAACAAATAAAATATAATAAATTCCAAAAAACGAAATAAAAATACATAAAAAAATATCCGAAAAATTACTAAAAAAGTGACTTTTCGGACAAAATGTGGTGACTCATAGGGGAATCGAACCCCTGTTTCCGCCGTGAGAGGGCGGTGTCTTAGCCGCTTGACCAATGAGCCTCAATTGCTTGAGTATTCTACACTATTATATTGAACTTGTCAACGATTTTTTTCTTGACTTATAATTACTTTTCACACAACTTTATTTGACTATTATAGGTTATCATCATATAAAAATACCCAGTCCCACAGTTTTAGGTACATTATTCATCTTTTCCAATGCCTAATTATCTTTACAAAAGCATAAAAAAATGCTTTAATATAGGGAATATTCTACATTATAGGAGGCTACTTTAATGAATAAAATTCTCGAATTATTAGAAAAAGACAGTACACTTACTATTCACGATTTAGCGGTTATGTTAGATAAAGACGAAAATGAGGTAGCCGCCGCCATTGAGCAATTCAAAAAAGACGGAGTAATATTAGGAAATAAGCTATTGATAAATTGGAGCAAAACACAACGTGAGCTCGTAACAGCTCTTATAGAATTAAAAGTAACACCTGAATTTGGTAAAGGCTTTGATCAAATCGCTGAAAGATTATACCAATATGAACAAGTAAAAACTGTATATTTAATGTCAGGTGGCTACGATATAGCTTTAATGATAGAAGGAAGAACATTAAACGAGGTAGCAATGTTTGTTGCAGAACAACTTTCTCCAATGGATACTGTTGTCAGCACAGCGACACACTTTGTATTAAAGAAATATAAACAAGATGGTGTTCTGTATGAAAAACCACAAAAAGACGAAAGATTGGTGATGATGGTTTGAATTACAGCAAATTATTAAATCCTACACTAACTAACCTCCCTCCTTCGGGAATTAGAAAACTTTTTGACATTGCTGCAACCATGGAGGATGTTATATCACTTGGCATCGGAGAACCCGATTTTCCTACTCCGTGGCACATTAGAAATACTGCTATCCATACTTTAGAAAAAAGCAGAACGAAATATACATCAAATGCCGGATTGCTTGAGTTACGTCAGGAAATTTCAGCTTATATGCAGCGAAGGTTTAATTTGTCATACATTCCAGAAAAAGAAATATTAATTACTGTCGGAGGTAGCGAAGCCATTGATAACGCAATGAGAGCTTTTATTTCTCCTGGTGATCAAGTAATTGTGCCTCTGCCAAGCTTCGTATGCTACGGTCCACTTGCCCAAATGTGCGGAGCAGATGTCGTCCCTATTAATCTTCGTGCAGAAGATAATTTTAAATTAACAGCGGAGCTACTAAAAGCAGCAATAACGGATAAAACAAAAATTCTAATTCTGCCCTTCCCTAATAATCCGACAGGTTCTATTTTGGAAAAAAAGGATTTAGAGGAAATAGCAAATGTTCTTAGGGGAACCGATATAATTGTAATTTCTGATGAAATATACAGTGAGCTCAATTATACAGACTCACGTCATATTTCCATTGCTGAAATTCCTGACATGAAGGAGCGTACAATTATTGTTAATGGTTTTTCAAAAACATATTCTATGACTGGTTGGCGACTAGGCTATGCTTGTGCTGCCCCAGAAATAATTGCCCAAATGACAAAGCTTCATCAATATGCAATTATGTGTGCACCCACCACAAGTCAATTTGCTGCTATAGAAGCATTAAAAAACGGTGATGAAGATGTCCGAAAAATGAAAGAGGAATATAATTACAGACGTAAATATATAGTAAAAGGCTTTAATGATTTAGGTCTTAATTGTTTTGAGCCTCTTGGCGCTTTTTATTGTTTTCCCTGCATAAAAAGCACAGGCATGACATCAGAGGAATTTTGCAATAAGCTTCTGCAAGAAGAAAAGGTTGCAATAGTACCTGGAAATGCATTTGGTGCAAGTGGAGAAGGCTTTGTAAGAGTTTCATATGCATATTCAATTGACCACATAAAAAAGGCACTAGAAGCAATTGGTCGTTTTTTAGAAAAACATTCAAGATAACACCGCAAATATTAAGGAGTGATTTGTTTATGGAGCTTTCATACGGAAGCAAATGGATTGTACCCTCAAAGCTCAATCCCCTTTTGGACTGCTATTTCGATTACATTGATAATTTTTCATTTGAGCATATAGATTCTAACGTCATTATTAGACTAAGTGCTATTAATCAATGTGCGATATGGATAAATGGTCGTTTTGCCTTTTTAAGCTCCTATACAGATCTACCGGATTGTAATTATGTAGATACTGTCGATATAACAAGCTTAATACAATCCGGAAAAAATACTATACGAATAATATGCTTTAGCAATAAAAAGCATAATTTAAACACTTCGTCTTCAGGCGTTATATTTGACATTTTATGTGATAACAAAAGCCTTTTGGTCAGCAGTCAAAACACAATGTCACGTGTTGCCACAGAATATCATAATATTGATGACTTAAAATTTTCGTATAATGCAACAAATTTATCCTCTAGCTCATATTCATATTCTGACACTTTTTCAAGCAAAAGTTCTCTGCTTCCACGGCCTTTGGCTAATACAGCAGTAACAAATAAAATAGATTCTTATGTGCTTTCGCATGGTTTCTTTGCCTACAGCCCCTTTACAAAGTCTTTAGGCATAAAGGAAACAATAAAAAAGGTCTTTCTTTCTGATGAGGATTACAATATTTTTTCTAATAACGAGAGGAAATTTAAACCACTTAAAAAAAATTCAGAACCTTTGATTTGTCGATTATCAGACAAAGATTATTCCTCTTCTGCTAATGGTGTATACATTACATTCGACTTAAAAAAAGAGACGATAGGTCTCATAACAATTGATATTTCTGCCCATCAAGGCACAGAAATCTATATAATGGCTTCAGATAATCTTTCTGGCAAAGTAGCAAGTTCAAGCTCTGATTTCGTAGGCAATTACACTTGCAAGCAAGGCCGGAATAAATTTACTTATTTCTTTGAGAGCAATGCTTTTAGATATATTACAGTATATATCGAAGCATTTGATTTTGATATTTACTATGTTGGAATGAGAGAAAAAGCCTACCCATTGCATAAAAAATCTGATTTTATAACATCAGATTCGCTTCACAATAAGATTTTCAAAGAATGCTCAAGCAAGCTTTATGAAAACACCTCACAACTTTATGATAATTTATTTTTATGTGCTGACGCAATTGAATTTTTACACTCACCTACTCTCTTACAAAGTATTTATTATACCTTTGACAATTATGATTTAGCGAAACAGGCCTTAAGCATTTCTGCTCTTTCAATGAATGACGATGGTTTTTTACAAAGCAAATCACTGAAAGGAAAATTAATTCCCTCCTTATCTTTGCTATGGATTATTAAATGGCATGAATATGTTTTCTATTCTGGTGATATTTTTTTCGCAAGAGAAATGTGGAAGCTTGCAGAAAATATAATCCGCTCATTTTGGAGAAATTCTAAAGGACATGATATGCAAGCACCTTTTGCAGAAGACATGTATTTAAATTATTATGATTCTACCGAAGGCTTACAAAAGGGTTTCCCTAAAGCTCTCAGAGATAAAAATAATATTGACAACTATGATGGAATACTCACTATTTTATATATTTTAGCCTTAGAGGCTTTAATAAAAAATGCCAAACTGATTTATTCTCATTCGGATGATTTCAAGAAAAGTCCTCGTCAATATGATAACATAGACTTTGTTGAAAAAATCTCGTGGTGCGAAATGCTTTTATCAGGTGCCAGAGCAAATTTCCATGAAACATTTTGGGACAATTCTATAGGCGCGTATTGTACATATGTTGTAAACGGTGATAAATTATTTTTCTGCGAGCTTATGAATTCGCTTGCTATGTACGCCAACCTAGTACCTACAAAGCTCCAAAAACGTATTGCAGATATTTTATCTGAAAACGATAAATGCACACCTACTCTAATTCCAATATCGACAAATTTGATTTTGATTAAATTTGAAGTTCTTTTGAATTACAATTATTCATATGCTGAATATGTTTTAAATCAGATAGTTGATTTGTGGAGTAAAATTTTCTTTGAGGAAAAGAATGCTAACAATAATTCTGGTAATTTGGCTCCACTTCTTATTTATTATAAATATGTTTTAGGTATTACCCCTAAGCTCCCCGGCTTTAGCGATTATAAATTTACACCACTAAAGCTCAAAGAAATTATGCCAATCAAAGGAAAAATTCCAAGATACAATAAAGCCTCATTAGATGTCCTTGTAGATACCGACAGCTTTAAAATAACGTAACATATGAAAGCGATGCCTTAGCAAAATAACTAGGCACCGCTTTCATTAATCCAACCATAATAATTACAAATGGTAATTTTTAAATTGAAACTGTTTCCTCCCACTTTAGTCCGCAATTTTCTTTGCCAAAGTGACCATAGTTTGTCGTTTTTGCATATATAGGATTTCTAAGACCAAGATAATTGATAATTGCAGTAGGTCTTAAATCAAATTTTGCTAAAATTCGTTTTTCTATTTCCACTTCGTCTATTTTATTGGTACCAAAAGTCTCTACTCTCACAGAAACAGGCTGTGCAACACCGATTGCATATGCAAGCTGTATCTCACATCTGTCAGCCAGATTTGAAGCTACAACACTCTTCGCAATATGACGAGCCATGTAGGCTGCACTTCTATCGACCTTTGTAGGATCTTTTCCACTAAATGCACCACCGCCGTGTCTTCCCATACCGCCATAAGTATCAACTATAATTTTTCGTCCTGTGAGCCCTGAATCCCCACATGGACCACCAACAACAAAACGACCTGTAGGATTTACATAATACTTTGTATTCTCGTCGATATATTCTGACGGCACAACCGCCTTTATAACATGCTCTTCTATATCTTTTCTAAGAGTTTCAATATCGATTTTGTCTGAATGTTGCGATGAAACAACAACTGCATCCACACGTACCGGCTTGCCACTATCATCATATTCAACAGTAACCTGACTCTTACCATCAGGTCTTAAATATGGAAGCATGCCGTTTTTACGAACCTCAGTAAGTCTATATGAAAGCTTATGTGCAAGACTTATAGGAAGCGGCATTAATTCAGGAGTTTCATTGCATGCATAACCGAACATCATGCCCTGATCTCCCGCACCATTATCAAATTCAGAATTATCAATTCCTTGTTTAGCTTCTAAGGACTTGTCTACTCCCATAGCGATATCGGGTGACTGTTCATGTACACAATTCATAACTGCACATGTGTTACCATCAAAGCCCATATCAGAGCTATTATAACCAATATCTAATATTGTATTTCTGGCAACAGATGCAAAATCAACATAAGTATTAGTTGTAATTTCACCCATAATAAAAATCTGTCCCGTAGCTGCAGTAACCTCACACGCAACCCTCGCCATAGGGTCATCTTTAATAATTGTATCTAATATTCTGTCTGCTATTTGGTCACATATTTTATCGGGATGACCTTCAGTTACAGATTCAGAAGTAAATAAATTTCTTGCCATTTCATTCATCCTTTTATAGAAAAATATTAATAAAAATAAATCACTGATAGTATAACACATTTCTAAGCATAAATAAACATATTTTTAAAATAATTGGCTAAACCATGCAATTTCATGATATAATGTATGCATTCGTATTTTAAGCAGCATTTTACATGTCGCATAAATATACAAAATATTTTATCTCATTGCGTATCTTTTATTTAGGAGCAGTAATATGAACTTTAAAGAAGAAAACAAAAAAATAAACCGCCCTTGGCTTAAATTTTATTCAAAGACTTCACTTGCAGATTTAGAATACTTTGAAGGCACAATGTATGATGCGTTTGTTCGTACTGCTGAAAAATATCCAAACTCTCCTGCTATCGATTATATGAATATTTCTTTTACCTATAAAGAAGTTCATAAAAATATATTAAAATACGCATCAGCACTTAAAAATTTTAATATAAAAAAAGGTGACAGAATTACAATTTGTCTTCCGAACATTCCACAAGCCGTAATATTATTCTATGCTGTATTATGCATCGGCGCGGAAGCAAATATGATTCATCCCCTTTCTTCCGGAAATGAAATAGAATATTGCATAAATCTCAGTAAAAGTAAGCTTTTATTTATTTTTGATGCTTTTGCAGATAAAGCATATAAAATAAAAGCTCCAACTCTACAAAAAACAATTTTCACAGGTGCTGCTGAAATGCTACCTCCTTATATGAGAGCTTTTTTTCACATTACACAAGGTAAAACCATTGCAACGCCCCAAGAAAATGATAAAATTTGCTCTTTAAAGACATTTTTAAGTAAAGCAAACAAAATAAATGACAATCAACAAATTCAGGACAAAAGTCAGAAGTACGATGATACAGCCGTAATTTTATACAGCGGCGGTACTACAGGTACACAAAAAGGAATATTATTATCGCATTTAAATTTCAATGCTCTTGCCATTCAAACCGCTGCAAATGGAGCTGATAATATTCAGCCGGGAGATAAAATGCTCGCTGTGCTTCCCATGTTTCATGGCTTTGGTTTAGGTGTATGCATACACACGGCAGTAATGTATGCAATGACCATAATCCTTGTTCCCCGTTTTAATGCAGATTCATTTGCAAAACTGCTTTTAAAAAAGAGACCCTCTTTTATTGCAGGTGTACCTACACTATACGAAGCACTTTTACGAAATAATAGATTAAAAAAAATAGATTTTTCAAAAGCAAAAGGAATTTTTGCTGGTGGCGACACACTTCCACATGATGTTAAGCTACGCTTTGATGAAGAATTAAAAAAACATAATTCAAAAGTATTTTTAAGAGAAGGCTTTGGTTTAACCGAGTGTGTAACAGCCAGTGCTTTGACCCCGGCTTTAGCATATCGAAAAGGCAGTGTAGGCATTCCATATTCAGATACATTCTATAAGATTACAGAACCAGGTACTGATAACGAATTACCGTATAATACAGATGGTGAAATATGTATAAGTGGACCAACCGTTATGAATGGCTATTTAGATAATCCCGAGGAAACCTCTAGAGTACTCAAAAAGCACAAAGATGGAAGAATATGGCTTCATAGCGGTGATATGGGTTCAATGGATGAAGATGGCTTCATTTATTTTAAAGCCAGAATAAAGAGAATGATAAAATGCTCAGGATATTCAATATATCCATCACAAATAGAAGAAATAATTAATGAGCATGAAGCTGTCAGCCTTTCGTGCGTGATTGGTATACATGACAACTATAAAATGAATAAATTAAAGGCTTTTATAGTATTAAAGGATGGCTTCAAACCAGATGATAACGTAAAAAAATCCATTGAGAATCATTGTAAACAAAAAATTGCCAAATATGCACTTCCTAAGGAATTTGAATTTAGAAGCAATCTTCCTTTGACTAAAGTAGGTAAAGTAGCGTATACTATATTGGAAAAAGAGGAGATGACTAAAAATGCCTAAAAATAAAAATGATAAAATAAAAATGACTGAAGGAAAAAAAATATGCTCTGTTGGCGGTCAAGCTTTAATGGAGGGTATTTTGATGTTAGGCCCTAAGGGAATGGCTCAGGTAGTAAGAAATCCACAAGGTGAGCTTGTAATAAAAAAAGAGCAAGTCACACCATTAGTTGCAAAAAACAGATTTTTCAGCTTACCTATAGTACGTGGTGGTATTGCTCTTTTTGATTCTTTGCGTCGCGGTATAAAAGCATTATACGATTCCGCTGAAATTGCTATTTCAGAAGATGACGAGGATTACGAGCCTTCCAAATTTGACAAATGGGTAGAAGATAAGCTCGGTGATAAAGCTATGGATGTACTTATGGCTATATCAATGATAATTGCTGTTATATTTTCAGTAGGACTTTTCTTTATACTTCCTACATTTCTATCTTCCTTCATACCTGCATCAGTTCCAAGAGTTGTATTTAGTCTTTGTGAAGGCATTATACGAGTAGCTATTTTCATGGTCTATATGATTGTAATCTCTAAAATGAAAGAAATAAAAAGAGTATATATGTATCATGGTGCTGAACATAAAACAATTCACTGCTATGAGCACGAGGATGAGCTCACTGTAGAAAATGTAAGAAAATATTCCAAACATCATCCTAGATGTGGAACAGCATTTTTATTTGTTGTAATGATTATTAGTATTTTAATATACTCACTACTTCCTAGATTTGATACTATTTGGCTTCGTATAGGTATGAGACTCTTGTTATTACCTGTTATAGCGGGTGTGAGCTACGAATTTAACAGACTCGTAGGCAAATATACAAATACATTCACAAAAATATTACGCGCTCCAGGAATGGCAATGCAACGCTTCACAACGGTCGAGCCAGAAGACGATATGATAGAAGTAGCAATAGTAGCATTAAAAGAGGCTCTTGCTTTTGAACAAAACAATACTTGTTCAAATTCGTGCAACACTACACAAGCATCTTCTACTAATGAATAAAGGGAGCTTACCCACATGAAGCTAATCGAATGGCGTAAAAATTCGTCTCTTCCCTGTCACGAAACTGATATTCTTATAGAACATGTTTGTAACATAAGTAAACTAGATATACTTTTCAACGGAAATACTTATGAACTATCATCGAATGAAGAACATCTTCTTGATTTGTTATCAAAAAAACGCATAGAAGATTCCTTTCCATTACAATATTTATTAGGATATACTTATTTTAGAGGTGAAAAATATATCGTAACTCCTGATGTACTTATTCCTCGCTATGATACTGAAACGCTTATTTCCGCTGTAAATCAATTAATTGATTCAATTCACAAAAAAAATCCATCTCAAAGCATCAATGTTTTAGATTTGTGTACAGGCAGTGGATGCATTGCATGTTCTTTAGCCAGAGAAAACCCCTCACATAATGTTAGCATTACCGCTAGCGATATTTCCCTTGAAGCATTAAAGATTGCTCAGCAAAATGGGCGGGAACTTCGTATCAATTTTATTCAGTCAGATTTGTTTGAAAATGTAAAAGATACTTTTGATATTATTGTTTCAAATCCTCCTTATATTTCAAAATCCGAAATGCATGAGCTAGACAAAGAGGTTTATGAATACGAGCCTCATTTAGCACTTTATGGAGGCGAGGATGGCCTAGATATATACAAAAAAATATCATATAAAATCTCAGAACATACTAAGCCAGCTTCTCATGTTTTTCTGGAAATCGGATACTCTCAAAGTAAAAGTGTTATTGATATTTTTTCTGAGGCTTTTTCAAATAGTGAAATTATTAAAGATATAAACGAAAAAGATAGAGTAATTCACTTGTTTAATAGTTAGAAAATCAGGCCATAATAATCCTATAAAAGAGGAATATTATGGTCAATATTTTTTTGCTTATTTTTTTACTGCTAATACTCATTTTTATTGCAATATTTTCTATAAATATTAATATTGTAATATCATTTTTTGCTTCTACAGAACATGAAAATGTATATGATTATAAAATTAAAATTGCATATTTTACAAAAAAAAGAACGGCGGCCAAAAAAAATAATGGTCCTATTTCAAATAAAATAAAAAAGGATACTATCAACCATTTACATCTATATAAAAAACACATTTATTTTGATGATATTTCTGTAATTGGCTTGGTTAGCCTGGAAAAAGCCAATCTTAGTGCATTGGCATGTGGACTACTTTATAGCCTTTCAGGCTTTCTATGTGGTCTTTTATATTCCCATTCTTCTGGAATAAAAATTAATAAAATTGATATTAAGCCAATATATAACGAAAAAATTTATGCAGAAATATTATTTGAATGTATATTAAAATTCAATTTAGGAAATATTATTTTTGAAAGAATAAAAATAATAAGGAGTAACAAAAATGTCAAATCAGATAAATGATATAATGTCTACAGCTTTAAGCAACATCAAGGAAATCGTCGATGTAAATACTGTAATTGGTGATGCTGTTCAGACTCCGGACGGAGCAGTTATTATACCTATTTGTAAAATATGCTTTGGAATCGCAACAGGCGGAGCCGAATATAATGGCACCGTTGATTTCACTAATCCTACAGGCGGAGCTGACAAAAGATTAGATGATAAATTCATTGTCCCTGTCAAATACCCATTCGCAGGTGGTTGTGCAACAGGAGTATCTATTACCCCCACAGCTTTCATAAAATCTTACAATGGTGAAGTGCAATTAATTCATATTGATTCAGAAAATACTATTGAAAAGCTTCTTAATATGGTACCGAATCTTTTTGACAAAATATGTAGTAGCCTTGAAGAAAAGAAAAACCGCCTTCATGAAGAAAGCGGTGAAGATAATTACAATCCCATGTAATCGTTAAATTCTTTATAAAGAGCATTTCTAAGCTTATCTATATTTTCAAAATCCCGTCCACCTACAGGTTTACCATCTATGTGAGTAGCCTGTATACATAATGTTGATGTACTCGAAATTATTACTTCATCTGCATCCATAAGCTCTGAAAGTGTAAACGGCTTTTCATTTACCGGAATACCCAGCTTTTTGCACATTTCTATAACATGCGCCCTTGCTACTCCTGGAAGAATCAAATTATCCGCTGGAGCTGTGTAAAGCTCTCCTCCCTTCAACATATGAATATTACAATGTGAGCATTCTGTCACCCTGCCATTACGGTGAAATACTGTCTCATCACAGCCGGCTCGTTTAGCTTTTTCGTTAGCTATAACGTTTGGAAGTAAATTTATAGTTTTAATATCGCAATGATAATATCTTGTATCCTCCATACTTATTAATTTAAAACGTTTTGCTGTTCCACATGTTTTTAAAGGCTTCACCATTATCATAAGATTTGGTTTAACAGTTTTTTCTGGAAAAACATGACTTCTAATACCACTACCTCTAGATACTTGCCAATATAGTCCTAAATCCTCACATTCCGATACTGCTGCTGTATCTAAAATAATTTGTTTTAAATCATCTTTTGTATAAGGTATATCTATTTCTATCATGGACGCACTTCTGTAAAAACGATCAATGTGTTCATCAAATGCAAAGACTTTACCCTTATGATACATTGCGAAGTCATATACCCCGTCACCAAAATAGCAGGCTCTGTCAAGCATAGGAATTTGCATTTCTTCCAAAGGTCCTATTTTACCATTATAATAACCCACTTCTACCATAATTTGCCAATCCTCCCAATCGATAATAAATATTTTTGTAAATTATATTAATTATTATTAGATTATATCCTTTCTGTTTTCCTCTTCAGAGCTTTCGTTTTTAGCTTCTGAATCGTCTGATTCTTCGTTATCTGCAAGCGTGATATCAGGCAATTCACTTATATTACTTATGCCTATACTTTTTAAAAACAAATCTGTTGTTCCATAAAGTGTTGGTCTTCCGGGACTATCGGCCTTACCTCTTTCTGTAACCAATCCCCTCTCAATCAGCTTTGATAGAACACCGTCACTGTTAACACCCCTTACCATTTCAATACCTGCCCTCGTCACTGGCTGGTTATATGCAATTATTGTAAGTGTTTCCATTGCCGCTTTACTTAGCGCACCCGTTGCAGTTTCCTGAAAATATGCACACAAATCGTCATAATATTCTGGATTAGACGAAAGCTGCCATCCATCATTTACCTTGCGTAATATTATTCCGCCTTTTCTTTTCGCATAAATTGCTTCTAAACGATTCATGACATCCGCAGCTTCCTTTTTAGTAACCTTTAAAACAAGGGATATATCCTCTAAATCAACAATTCCACCAGAGGAAAATAATAATGCTTCGGCAGCAGCTTCATTTCTACTATAAATAATCTCATTCAAAGACTGTTCCATTTCCGAACTCTCCATTCTCAAATTCTGCTTCTAGCTCACTGCTTTCTATAAAATCAAAATTACCATCGTTAATTTCATCGCCAGGTAATATTGTAATCTCACCAAAATTTTCTTCCTGCTGTGCTCTTACTCTCTTTCTTCTAGTAAGCTCCAAAAGAGCTAAAAAGCCTGTTACTATTTCGGCTCTACTGTTCTTTTTAGGCGAAAACAACTCAGAAAACTTTGTTTTTGTCCTTTTTATTACATTAGCCACAACCTGTTTCATTTTGTCTCTAAGGCTAACCTTTTCAACGTTTAATATACGTTCCATTTTTTCTCTGTTATCATTTTGCCTTAATTCATATCTCGTTTTGACATCTCTGTAACATGACAAAAAAGCATTAGCTTCAATAACAGGAGGCTCGTATTTTTTAGGGAACTCAAGTGGTTCTGGCATTTTATAGAAAGATTTTGACCAAAACAAATACTTCTCTGTAATTTGCGGTGTAACATCTTTATATTTTTTATATTGAGTAAGCCTTCTTATCAGCTCCTCTTCTGAAATTTCCTCTTCTTCTTTTTCTTGTTTTGGTAAAAGCTTTTTCGACTTCAAGTGCAAAAGCCAGCTTGCCATAACCAAAAACTCTGAAGCAATTTCCATATCAAAATGCTGACTCAAAACATCAATATATTGATCCGCTATCAAGCTGATTTTTATATCTGTAATTTCCAACTTATTACGTTCAAGAAGCGCTAACAAGAGATCAAATGGTCCTTCAAACACATCAAGCTTAATATTTATTTCTATTTTATTTTCTTCCTTGTGTTCACTAGACAAAACCATAACCTCCATAAAAATCATACTTTTAAAGTATATCACATTACAAATTATTTTTCATTACTTATTTTTAATGTATTTTTTTATAATAATTCTAATTTGATTATAAGGACCTAAAACTATAGACATATGTTACATAAAACACTAAATATACCTCTTGATTGCTTGACAAACACTATATCTAACAGTATAATCATTTTCGTCCTTATGGAAAATGAAAAAAGTAGAGAATAGGGTTATAATGAATATTGGACTTGTGTTATCCGGTGGCATGGCAAAGGGAGCATATCAGATAGGTGCTCTTAAAGCAGTAAATGAGTTTGTGCCTTTGAATGAAATAAAACATATAAGTGCAGCTTCTGTTGGTGTTCTAAATGGTTACGCATTTGCAACAGAGCAGTTAGATGTTGCAGAAAAAATGTGGCACAATGTGTGCAACGAGGATTTACGTTTACTTATTAACCAAATTCTCAAAAGTAGTATGCTTCAACAGGATATTATTAATTTATATAATCATAACAGCAAATTTTCTTCAGAATTTTATTGTGCTTTATTCAATTCTGTCGAAAAAAATATTGTTTACAAAAATCTACAATCTGAAAATGAATTAAATATACCATTATATTTAAAAGCAAGCGTTGCAATGCCTATTTATAATCGTGCTGTTAAAATCGATGACGGTGCTTATTACGATGGAGCAATGATTGATAACATACCGGTATTCCCTTTAGTCAAGCAAGAGCTGGATTATGTAATTTGCATTTACTTTGATGATAATTGCTATAAGTTCGAAAGCACAGTTTTTGATAATAAAATAATTAAAATCACTTTTCCAGGAACAAGCTTATTAAAGCAATCATTGATATTTACACAGGCTGATATAGATAATATGATTACAGACGGCTTTGAAACATCAATAGAAGTTTTAAATAAGATTTTCAAAAATGGCTATGATGATTTGGAATACATTCAAAATTGTATTACTGAGCAAAACTCAAACACATCACACAGGCTTAGAATAACAGGCGATGTTCTTGTTTCCAATTTAAACAGACTGACACAGAAATTCACGAAACGTAAAATAATAATATAATTCAAATTTTAATAAACTATAAAGGGACGACACGTGAAAGCACTCACAATCGTCCCTTGAATAATAAATAGCATTGAAAGAGAAGGTGTTTCATTTATGCAAAAAAAGGTTGAAATACTATCTATCGGAACCGAGCTTCTTATGGGTCAAATTGCCAATACCAACGCTCAATATTTATCACAAAAGCTACCGGAGGCAGGACTTGGTGTATTTTACCATAGTGTTGTAGGTGATAATCCCGAGCGTGTTGTAGAATGCTTAAATCATGCTCTATCACGTAGTGATATCATAATAACTACCGGGGGATTAGGTCCAACACAGGACGATTTAACAAAAGAAGTTATTGCAAAAGCATTAGGTTTAAAAATGATTTTAGATGAAAAAAGTGCTGATGCAATTAAATCATATTTTGATAAAACTGGTCGTAAAATGGTAGAAAGTAATATTCGACAAGCATATTTCCCCGAAAATTCAATAATCATGGATAATGAGGAAGGTACAGCCCCGGGATGTATCATTGAAAAGAATGGAAAAATTATTATATTGCTCCCCGGACCTCCAAAGGAGCTTATTCCAATGTTTCAAAAACACGCTCTGCCATATTTGAAATCTAAATCAGATTCTCATTTATCCTCAAAATTTTTAAAGGTTGTGGGGATAGGCGAATCATTAATAGAGAAGCAATTAATGTTCTTGGTAAATGAACAAACAAATCCTACAATTGCAACGTATGCTAAGGACGGAATAGTAACTATACGCGTCACAGCTCACGATGAGTGCGGCAAATCAGGTTCAGCTTTAATTGCGGATATGTCTAAAAAAATTACATCCGTTTTGGGCAATGCAGTTTATACAGAAAATGGAGAAGAGCTTGAATACACAGTATTTAAAATGTTAAAGGAAAGAAAATTCACATTTTCTTGCGCCGAGTCATGTACCGGTGGCTTGCTTGCAGAAAAAATAACATCCATTCCTGGTTCATCTGAAGTTTTTAAATGTGCCTGTGTAACCTACATGACGGAATCAAAAATTGAAATGCTAGGTGTGTCAGCTGATATAATTAAGCAATATGATGTAGTAAGCAAAGAAACAGCTAAAGAAATGGTACGCAATATGAGAAAAAAAGCAAATACAGATATTTGTGTTTCCATTACCGGATATGCGGGTCCACAATTTGCAGACGAAAAGGTCGGCAAGGTTTGTATAGGAGTCATTACACCCGATGTTGAAATAGTTAAAGAATATAATTTTTCCGGTAACAGAGACAGAATCCGTACTCTCAGTGTTATTCACGCTTTAGATATGGTAAGGCAAGCCCTTTTATAATATTGTAAATGTATTAAGTATAAAAAGCTTTCGTTTTGTCAAAAATATACTCCGAAAGGATGTGTTTTTCTAAATGAAAGCTATTATTTTAGCCGGTGGAGAGGGAAAAAGATTAAGACCAGTTACATGTACTATGCCAAAGCCTTCTATTCCTGTTTGTGACAAGGCTGTAATTTTGCATATTATCAATTTATTAGAATCGCACGGAATTAAGGAAATTGCAATAACACTAAATTATCTACCGGGAGAAGTAAAAAAAATCATAAATAATGCTATAAATATGGGCGAAATATCTTCAAAAATTACTTTTTGCACAGAAAAAAAGCCTTTAGGTACAGCGGGAACAGTAAAAAATTGTATAAATGAATGTTTTAACGATAATGAGGAAGATTTCTTTGTAATCTGTGGTGATACAATTACTGATATTGATATTTCAGAAATGATTAATTTTCACAAAGAAAAAGCTAAAATGGCAACAATAGCTGTAAAAGCCGTTGATATTCCCACTGAATTTGGTATAGTTTTAACAAATAATGAAAGTATGGTTACAGGCTTTATAGAAAAACCTGTTTCAAGTGAAGCAGTAAGTAATATTGTAAATACAGGAATATATATATTAACTCCTGAAATAATGGAATATTGCAACGAAAATACTTTTTGTGATTTTGCTAGAGATATTTTTTCAAAAATACCCGATTTAAGTAACAACATTGCAGCATACCATACTGATGCTTACTGGTGTGATATAGGTGATTTTGCATCATATAAAAAAGTAAATTTTGATTTAGCCAAAAAAACAAATTGTCTTTTTATCGGTGAAAATTGTAATATTTCTTCAGAAGCACAAATAAAAAATTGTGTTATTTGTCATGGTACTACAATAGAGGCTGGTTGTGAGCTTTCAAACTGCGTAATAATGTCAAATGTCGTCATTGAAAAGTATTCGTCTTTGACAGATTGTGTAATATGCAAAAACGTTAAGATAGCCGAGCGAGTCATTGCAGAAAAAACAATTATCGGTGAAAATTCAAATATTGCTCACAATGTTTATATAAAAAAGGACAGTAAAATATGGGATAATTCATCTATTTTGCCTGAAAGCATAATAACAGGGATTATTAAAAATCAGCAAGGCGCATCAGGTAGCTATTCACCCGAAGCCATATTGCGGCTTGGACATGCTTTTGGTACATTCATCGGGCAAAATGCATCTGTTTTGGTATGCGCCGATGGTGCCGGCAGTAGCTGTATGATTTCCGCAGGTTTTCAGGCAGCATTAGCAAGCACCGGTATAAGTGTAAAAACAATAGAAGCTGTACCTTTATCTGTAGTAAGATGGATTTGTCGTACAGGAATTTGTGATGGTGCAATTCATATAAGTGAAGGATTTAAAAATCATATATCTTTTCTCAACGGTCACGGCAATGATTTGTGCAAAAATGAAAGAAGAAAGCTAAAAAGCATATATGATATGGAAGATTTTATATCCGTAAGCAGAAAAAACATCCCTCCCTTCGAAGTGCTTTCAAACCCTGAGGATTATTATATCTCTTCCCTCTTGGATATTTTTAAATGTCCTCATAAAAATCTCACCTATTTATCTAAACATTTTACGCGTGGGCAAAGATTTGCAGCATCAACGTATTTAACGATAAAAATGTTTCCCGATGCACCTGTATTTTTACCTGCATTTGACAGCCTTGCAGCTGAAAAAATCGCAAATATGTATAACAGGTATACAATTAAGTGCGGTAGCAAAAACGGCGATATTATGGCCGAAATGGAAAACTTCATGCATATAAATGGTGTATATGCACAATATCTAATGCTATTCGATGATTTAGCATTTGATTTTGCTATTTGTTGTTTAGAATCGTTTATAAAAAATGACCTTGATGGAGAGGCTGAAAATTATATAAATAATCCTTTATATCGTTTTGAATATGAAATACCTTGTCCAAACGCAAAGAAAGCCGAAATCATAAAAAAATTAATAAATAGCAAAAATGCATGTGGTTGTTATGAAATTCATGACGGTATTTGTATAAATAAAAAAAATACAGCAGTAAAAATATCCTCTGAAGATGAAAAACAGTCCTTTCATATATATGTAGAAGGACTTAGTGAAGAAATTGCGAAAGATGTCACAGAAGAAATCATTAAAACCATTGAAAATTTATTGACTTAATTGTCGAAGAGAATTATAATCCCGTTTTCAACAGTTGTGTAGTAGAAAACAGCCGGAATTCCTTGAGAAATCAAAGGATTCCGGCTTATTGTGTCGTGCAAAAATGTTGTATGTTATGGCTATTGCAAAAATTTTTTTATCATACTGTTTAATTCTTT
>JAZNOJ010000053.1:0-73935 GCA_045580735.1 Candidatus Egerieisoma sp.
TTTGTAAGTTCATTAATCTTATTCATTAAAAAATCTGAATCTTTTCCTGCAAGCTTCTTTATTTTATCAATGTCTTCTTTTGAAAATTTATTTTTAATTTCGTTTATGTCTATTTTTAAATCTTTTAATTTATTCTTATCAATTTCTGATATTTTTTTCTTTAATTCTTCTCTGTTTATTTTGTTCATTTCCTTTGAGAGCTCTTCAATAGAAGAATTTTTGATTTTTTTTACTCCTTCATCAATTTTGCTAGATGTTATTTTACCTTCAAATCTATCAATCATTTTTCCCATTATATATATCCTTTCGTATAACGTTCTTATATTACATTATTATGCTGATTAGATATTTTTAGTGCATAAAATTTTCCAGTAAGGTAAGAATATTTTTATAAATGGATGAAAGGTATATAATTATGATGTATTTTATTCTTTTTTTAATTTATAGCTTTATTGGATTTATATTAGAAACATTATATACTTTTATAACAAAAGGCATTTTTATAAATAAAAAATGTTTTTTATTAAGTCCACTTTGTCCTGTGTATGGTTTTGGAGCACTTGCTATAATTCTCTCTACATCCAAATTTCGTAATAATAAGTTTTTGACAATGATAATAGGTGGTGTGAGTGCTACTATAATTGAATATATTATTCACTATGTTTATAAAGAATTTCTAGGTGTTTCTATTTGGGATTATAGTGATATTTCATATAACTTAAATGGAAGAATTTGTCTTAAATTTACATTTTATTGGAGTTTGTTGTCTGGCCTTTTAGTATATGTTATTCACCCATTTATAGAAAAAAATATACCATCTATTCCAAAGTCGATATCAATAATTCTTTTGATATTCATTGTAATAGATGGTATATTGAGTTTATTTTTATATAAATATTTTGGTATAAAGGAAGCTGTGAGCTTGTCCTGGCTTAGAGCTAATTATTATAATTTTGTGTAAATGCAGCGATTTCTGATTCCATGCTTGCATTAAATGACGAAACAGGTTCTGAAAAAACATCATCTGTCATTTTTAGAGCAGCCTCAGCATGTGAATAACCAAAATCCGAATTATATAATCCATATTCAGAAGGATTATTTATTGCAAGATTTACAGGGACAACGTTATAATTATAATATCCATCACCTCTTGGACATCTGTGAACCCATGTAGGTGTATAATCAATTTTTTTAACATATACATCGCCGGTATTGTATTTTCTTATTGTAAGTGTAACTGTAAGTCCATTTTCAGTATACGGTCTAATAGAATGTTCTAAATCCTGAAAAGACAGTCTGTTTTGATTTGAAATATAATTTCCGAGTGAATAAAAACATATAGTTGTATGCTCAGGATTTGTTTGTGATTTTAATATTTCCATTGGTTCAACTACGTGAGGATGTCCACCAATAATAACATCGACTCCTAAATCACAGAGCCTTTGTGCAACCTGAGTTTGTGAAGATACAGGGTTAAGCTGATATTCATCACCCCAATGGATAAACATAATAATAATATCGGCACCTTGATTTTTCATATCAGCTATTCTTGTTTCTACTTCTGAATATAATTTTTCATATTCGCCTCTTACGTAGATATCCATTAATGATTCGCATCCATCGTTTATTGAATTACCATTAATTGTATAATATGAGCTGTTTGGTTGTGTTATTGTATCAGTATAATTCATCAATCCAAGTTTAACGCCTTTTACGTCCTTAACCATATAGGATTTTGACTCGGCTGTTTTCTTTCCGCCTATGTATTCAAAGCCGTAATTTTCAAATTGATTTAATGTAGCTAAAAAGCCATCTTTTTTATAATCGTAGCAGTGATTATTTGCAAATAATAGTAAGTCATATCCGGTGTCTTTAGTAACTCTAAGTGATTCTAATGGTGAATTAAAGCAAGGAAAGCTTGTGTATTCTCTTTGGTTTGCAGTTGTTGTTTCGTAATTTACAACTGCAAGATCTGCAGCAGAAACAATATCCTT
Organism: Candidatus Egerieisoma sp.; assembly: GCA_045580735.1. Lineage (GTDB taxonomy): Bacteria > Bacillota > Clostridia > UBA1212 > UBA1255 > Egerieisoma. The sequence continues at coordinate 1,995 of JAZNOJ010000053.1, forward strand.
CATATACTTAAAGTTGTCAGAAAAATCATGACTATCTGTTGAGGAATTGTAAGCTGATTTTAACTGTGTTGAATGGTACATAATATCTCCGGAAGTGAGTAATGTTATATCAGTATATGACAGCTCTTCCTTTTCAGGATTAGAATTATCAACCTTACTAGGGGTTGTCATGATATAGGAAGGATTATTCACCTCGTTTTTAGTACAGGCTGTTGTAAACAATAATACTAAAGCGGATAACAATAATAATAATCTTTTAGTTTTCAATATAATTCACCTCAATTAAATTTTAGCTGTAAGCATATTTATTTTAAACTATATTAAAAATATTTGCAATTTTAATTTGTCTTATTTTTATTTGACAATTCTATACATTTTTTCTATAATTTAAAAATGAATAAAAATGAAAATTAAGCATTTATTTTTCAAGTTTAAACATATATTTCAAGGAGGATACTTATGAAAAAGAAATTTTTTGCGTGGATTGCTGCACTTGCCCTTTCCACATCAACATTTGCATCTATACTCCCTACTGCTGCTGCAGTTGACAGTGTAGGTGGATTTGATTTTTATTCTATTACAATACGCTATAGCGAGGAAATTCTTGTAGATTATGACGATGATTTTACAGATAGTAAGAATGAATATTCTGACACACTTGTTATAGGAACAGGAACTCCTGCAAAACCGGGATTTTTCCAGGTTCAAGCAGAAGATAAAATTGTTTCAGATGCTTATTACTCAAAGGTTCCTAAGAGAAATGGCTTTATTACTCATATTACAGATGGTTCTGCAATTGTTAGTGCTGAGAAAATTAATCTATTTGGTGTAAGCGATCCATATGATGATGAACCATATGTAAATCAAAATCCTAACATCAAATACGCTGACGATGGTTATGCATTGGCTCAAGAAAAGGATGAATCAGGAGAACATTCTAAAATAGATGTTAATGGATATTTGGTTGAATCCGATATGATTTGGAGAACAAGAGAAGACGAACGTGTTGAATTATTCGTTCAGGTTCCTGTTGTAAAAAAGACTGGTGTAATTAAGAAAAATGGCGATCCTGAAACAACAATTGTTGCTTCAGACAATTACGAATGGATTCCACTTGATCAAAGACTTGATGAAAACGGTAAAATAGCTAATATTCAAAATTTAGAATATAATTATATGGCAACAAATGATGAATATGATGCATTTTTAGAAAGTGACGAAAACGAACTTAAGCTTTATCGTGCTGCGGATGAAGATACATTTAAAAAGGCTTCTAGAAAAGCAAAGGATACTGCTTATGCTCAAACATATCTTGTTAAAGGAAACGATTTCTCTACAGATAAAACCTTTACTCAAGATGATATTGTAAGAGATGCAAATGGATTTGTTACTTTTGCTTCTCCAAAAATGGGAACTCCCCTTTCAGCTGTTACTATCGAAGAAATTACCATCGAAATTGACGCCTTAGGAACACAGCTTTATGATGATATTAACTCAGACCCTCAACAGAAGAATACTATTACTTTATCCTTAAATGAATGTAAATATAATGCTGAGATGATTAAGCAATGGTATGATGAAGCTCTTTATACTGAAGAAGAGTACTTTGCAGAGAAAGCCTTTGTATTAGGTACTGCAAAAGCTGAGACAACACGTACAGAAATTGAAACATCAAAGACAAAATATAAAGAAACAAATGATATTAAATATTCTCCTACAGTTAAAAGTGTAAAATTAGACTTGAATAAAGATGTTCTTTCTAATCTTCCATATACAGCAAATATTTATCTTGATTTTTCTATTTCAGAAAATCAACCAGCAGAGGCTTTTGATGAAGCTTATCAAAAGGATATGCTTGAAGGTGAGCTTGATTCAAACGACGTCTCTTTATTAACTGATGCTGATAAACCTAAAGCTAATACACCAACTAACAGTGCAGATTCATTTTTGACTAAGAAAATTCTTGGACCAATTTCAGGAACCGGAATTTTAATTATAGGTGGTGGAATTATTGTTGTTATTGCTGCAGTAATTGTTGTAATTGTTGCTCTTAAAGACAAAAAGAAAGACAATACAAAGGATACTGATAAAGATAATGAAAACAATAAATAATTAAATTATTTAAGATTTGACAAAAGTACCCACATAGTGTAGACTATGTGGGTATTTATTTTTGAAAGGAATTGATATTTAAAATGACTGATGATGGAAGTATTCCCTTACAGATTCTATCAGCTAATGATGTATCGGGTGGCAATATTGTTATCCAGATATTATTGATTGTTCTTCTCACAGCGCTTAATGCTTTTTTTGCATCCTCTGAAATTGCGCTTCTTTCTGTTAACGACACTAAGCTAAAAAAAGAAATTGAAAATGGTGATAAAAAATCAGCGTTGATTCTAAAAATTGTTGAAAATCCAAGTAAATTTTTATCTACCATTCAAGTTGGTGTTACATTTTCCGGCTTTTTAAATAGTGCCGTTGCTTCAAATTCATTTGCTACATTATTAAGTAATTTTTTATCTGATAATTGGAGCTTTGCTGCAAAGCATATAAGTATTATTAATACTATTTCGATTGTCGTTATTACATTACTATTATCTTTTTTAACTCTTGTATTTGGTGAGCTTGTACCTAAAAGATATGCTATGAAATATAGTGACAAGGTTGCTAGATTCTCTGTTAAATTATTGAATTTTACTGGTCTTATATTCTCCCCTTTTATAAAAATTGTTACTTTATCAGTAAATGCTGTCTTACGAATAATCGGTATTAATCCAAACGAAGATGATGATAATGTTACAGAAGAGGAAATTCTTCTTATGGTTAACGAAGGACAAGAAAAGGGACTTATTGGTGATGAAGAAAGTGAAATGATTAATAACATTTTTGAATTTGATGACAAATCAGCAATGGATGTAATGACGCACAGAACAGAAATTGCTGCAATTAATATAAACGATTCATATGAGAAGGTTATTGATTATGTAACAGAGGAAAGATATTCTCGTTTTCCGGTTTATTCAAATAATATTGATAACATAATCGGAATAATCCACATTAAAGATTTACTCAAGGTTACTCCAAATGAATTTAATATTTCTTCTATTATGAGAACACCAACCTTTGTACCAGAGTCTCAAAAAATTGATGATTTGTTTGATGTTTTAAAAGACACAAATACACATATGGTTATCATTGTTGATGAGTATGGTGGAACTGCTGGTATCGTTACTATGGAAGATATATTAGAAGAGCTTGTAGGTAATATAAGAGATGAATATGATGAAGAGGAAGTAATCGAAAATACTATTGAGCATGCAGGCAAAGATACATATATCGTTGATGGACTTATGGAAATCGACGATATAAATGACGAGCTTGAAATCGATCTTCCAGCAGATGAATATGAAACAATTAGTGGTCTTATAATTGCTCTTCTAGGAGAAATTCCTGAAGAAGATGAACATCCTGAGGTTGAGTGTGGTAAATATACATTTACAGTTTTGAAAAGTAATGAAAAAATAATTCAAAGAGTTCTAATAAAAGTAAATGATATTTCAACAGATGCTGATAAAGCTGAAGAAGATGATGATTAAAGTACTTTAATTGCTGTAATTATTCCCAATAGCAAAAGATAATATATATAGCTAAAAATCTTACACGACGGACCTAAAGTTCCGTCGTATTTTTTTAATAAAGGAATTGCTAAAATACTTCCTGAAACGCAAATATTTTGATAAAGCTCTGTTTTAGAACCATCTGCGCTTGAAAGCATAAAAAGGCTTACTATTGAAACAACTAAAGGATAACTGATTAGGTAGTATGCCTTTTCAGCAAATTTTTTATCCTTACATATTAAAAGAATATAAGTAATTATAATAGCATGTGGTGCAAATTCATAACCAATAATAAACGAAACTGCAACGGTGAATATGATACAAAAAATTTTAGCAAACTTCCCTTTTAGCTTGTCATAAATTATTATACAAAGTAAACAAAATAAACCTGTAAAAGCGCTACTATAAAATACTTGTGCATCGGCAGCGTTATTTGCGGACATGCATACATATCTATGAGGAAAAGCTGTTAGCAGAGTTAAAAGTAGAATCCTTAATAAATATTTATTAACACTTTTCGTATGCTTATACCCTTCCAGTATAATCAATGAAAAAAGTGGCAGCGAAACAAAACCAAGAAACATAAATATATAATTAACTGTAACATTTGAAATCAATCCAGAAATTGATATGGTAAATAATGTTAATGATGCAAATGCAATTAATTTTAATTTAAAAATATCTAATTTCATTTTATACCTCGTTAATTTGTTTTTTTATAGTTAAATGGCTCTATTATGCAAATAATACCTGAAACAAAAATATATATTCCAAATGATGTATACACGGATAAAAAGCTATCAAAGGGCTCAATTACAAACATAGAACAAAAAAGTAAATTCAAAAATCCTGCGAGTAACATTCTGTACCAATAACAAAATTCTAAAGAGCGAAGCTTTATTGATGAAGATATTTGGTTTGTACTCGTTGTAAGAGCCCATAAAGCAAATATTAAATTTAAGGAATCAGAAAATTCATTATCATAAGAATAAAGACAAAGAATCCCCATGATAATCAGATAAAAACCTTGCGATAAGGTCCATCCCGGTCTAAAATGCCATTTTGTATTAGTTACAAAAGCAAGTATGTAAAATAAACCAATGATTACAAAAGAGAGACTCATAATTGTAATATTAATTGAGTAATCCTCTCTTGGAAAAAATAATAAAAACATGCTTACTATTAATAATAAACCACCAGCTATAAACAAAAAAATACCGGAATTTTTATATCTGTTCACTATATTCACTCCTTGAGATTTTTACGTGCCATATAAGCATCCTTACACATATCGTAAATATTTAAAGCAGCTTGCCAATTAAGCAATTCTGATGCCTTTGAAGGATCAGCATAGCATGCATCTATGTCTCCTGGTCTTCTTGGACAAATTTTGAATGGTATTTCTTTATTTGAAGCTTTTTCTAAAGCTTTAATTAATTCCATTACCGAATATCCTGTTCCTGTTCCTAAATTTATAGCCTCAGCACCTTTATTATTTGCAGCATATTCTACTGCCTTAACATGACCATAGGCTAAATCAGAAACGTGGATGTAATCTCTAACACCAGTACCATCCTTTGTATTATAATCGTCACCAAATACAGTAATAAATTCAGTTTTTCCAAACAATACATCCATAAGTCTAGGCATAATATTATTTGGAATACCCTTTGGATCTTCGCACAACAGGCCACTCTTATGAGCACCGACAGGATTGAAATATCTTAATAAGACAATCGACCAATCAGAATCAGAAATGTATAAATCTCTTAAGATTTCTTCAATCATAAGCTTAGTTCTGCCATAAGGGTTTGTAGCACTTAAAGAAAATGTTTCCTTAATCGGAAGAGCTTCAGGATTGCCATATACAGTTGCTGAAGAGCTGAAAATAATCTTTTTAACATTATATTTTTTCATAGAGTTAAGCATACAAAGTGTACCATAAATATTATTATGATAATAATTTAAAGGCATTTGAACCGATTCTCCAACAGCTTTGTAGCCTGCAAAGTGAATAACGCAGTCTATTTCATTTTCTGAAAAAATCTTTTCCATATCATCTGGATTTGTCATATCAGCATTATAAAACTTAAATTTTGTAAAATTATCACTACCTACAATCTTTTCAATCGAAGAAATAACTTCTTCTTTAGAATTGTAAAAATTATCAAAAGCAATAACATTATGTCCGTTTTCGATTAATGATACGCAAGTATGACTACCTATAAATCCTGTAGCACCAGATACTAATATATTCATGTAAAAACCTCCAAAATTTTTTTATATTATATTACAAAATTAAAATATTGTCATTATAATCTTAATAAATTGCTTCTCCCGCAGTATAACCGGTAGAAAAAGCAATTGTTAAATTAAAGCCGCCTGTATAACCATCTACATCTAGAACTTCACCAGCAAAAAATAAACCTTTACATAGCTTTGATTCCATCGTTTTTGGATTAATTTCCTTTACATTTATTCCGCCAGAGGTGATAATTGCATTTTTCACATCATCTATATCTGAAATATTTATTTCAAAGTTTTTTAGCAAATTAACAATCTTCATTCTTGATTCTTTATTAATTTGATTAACTTGAATGCTCGGAGAAATGCCAGAACGTTTAATAAAGACAGAAATAAGCTTTCTGGGCAGTATTTTGTCAAGTGAATTGGAATATATCTTTCGGTCAAATTCGCCGAAATCGCGTTGTAAACGCTCATAAAGCTTATCTTCCGAAAGTGCAGGCTTCAAATCAATGCTTATTTTACAATTGCTTCCCTTTTTATAGTAAGCAGAGGCACTTAAAATAACAGGTCCTGATACACCGGAGCCTGTAAAAAGAAGCTCGCCAAAGTCATCATACACAAGCTTTTCATTTAGTAGCATTTTAATGGATATATTTCTTAATGATAATCCCCTTAAGTCATTCATAAATGAATCCTTTGAAATTAATGCTGCTAATGATGAGGCTGGCGTTACAATTGAATGTCCGGCTTTTTCTGCAAATTTATATCCATCACCTGTACTTCCGGTTAAAGGATACGAAAGACCTCCTGTAGCACAAATAACTTTACTTGAGTTTAAGACAAATTCTGTATTGTTAATATTATCTGTTACAATAACACCACAAACACTAGAATTATTAACAATAACCTCAGTAACTCTTGAATTCATATATAAATCAATATTTTTATTTTTCTTAATGCTGTTTACAAGTATTCCAGCAACATCCCCTGCTTTTTGTGATTTAGGGAAAACGCGTCCTCCCCTTTCAACAACAGTTTCTAATCCCAAACTATTAAAATACTTAATAATGTCATGATTAGAAAAGTTTCTCAATGAAGAGAATAAAAATTTAGGATTACGAGGAATATTTGAAATTAATGAATCAAAATCACAATTATTTGTTATATTACAGCGACCTTTTCCTGTAATGCGTAATTTTTTACCTAAGATATTATTTCGTTCAATAAGAGCAATCCTGCTGCCATTTTCACATGCTTTTAGACTTGCAAAAAGACCAGCAGGACCACCACCTATGATTATACAATCGTAGTTAGAATTATTCATTATTAGATATTACCTTTAATTAAACGGGATGAATTTTATCTTTAAAATCTGCCTGCGAAGCTTCGAATTTGTATTTTGCTGCCTGACGATTTTTAAAGAAATCAACGGCCTGCTTCGGGAACAATGCATAAGATAATACATCCTCTTCATTTTCTATATATTCTGAAATTTCTTTTTTTAATTTATCAAGCTCAGGCTTAATTAAATCAGCAGGTCTGCAGGTGATAGGCTTTTCATCTTTAAGGATTTTTTCCTTAATTTCTTTGCTGATAGGAGCAGGAGTAATACCGTACTCACCCTTAACAATACCCTTTGTTTCCTTGGTAACCATTTTATATCTTTCACCGGATAAAACATTTAATACTGCCTGTGAACCTACTATTTGGCTAGAAGGAGTTACAAGTGGAGGATATCCCATGTCTGCACGCACTCTAGGTACCTCTTTTAATACTTCTTCGTATTTATCCATTGCATTAGCCTGTTTTAATTGTGATACGAGATTTGAAAGCATACCACCGGGTACTTGATATATTAATGCATTTATATCTACTCCAAGCATTTTAGGATCAAGTTGTCCTGATTTAATAAAGCTTTCTCTCAAAGGTCTAAAATAATCTGAAATTTCACTTAAAAGCTTTAAATCAAGACCTGTATCATATTCTGTTCCTTGTAATGTAGCAACGATAGGCTCTGTTGCCGGCTGTGATGTACCCATTGCAAAAGGAGAAATAGCACAGTCTATAATATCGCAACCTGCTTCAATTGCTTTTAAATAAGTCATAGAGCCACAACCGCTAGTATAATGAGTGTGAAGCTCAATTGGAATCTTTACATTTTCCTTTAATGCCTTTACTAAATTATATGCCTCATATGGAACCAAAAGTCCTGCCATATCCTTAATACATAAAGAATTGGCGCCCATTTCTTCAATTCGTTTAGCATCTCTTACAAATATTTCGAGATTATGATAAGGGCTTATAGTGTAACAAATACAGCCTTGTGCATGTCCACCTTCTTTAATACAAGCCTTCATTGCTCTTTCTATATTTCTTGGGTCATTTAAGGCATCAAATATTCTAATAATATTCATTCCGTTGGCAATTGCCTTTTGAACGAAATAGTCAACAACGTCATCAGCATAATGCTTATATCCTAAAATATTTTGACCTCTCAAAAGCATTTGCAATGGTGTTTTTTTTGCTTTATCTTTAATTTTACGAAGTCTTTCCCAAGGATCTTCATTTAAAAATCTTAAAGAAGCGTCAAATGTTGCACCGCCCCATGCTTCAAGTGCATTGTATCCAACATTATCAAGCTTTTCAACAATTGGAAGCATTTGCTCTGTAGTCATTCTGGTAGCAATAAGTGACTGATGAGCATCTCTTAAAATGGTTTCTGTAATTTTTACCATCTTTTTCATATCCTTTCTCAATTATATGTTACCAAAATATCGCCTGTGGCAACCTGTCCACCTTGTTGGACATTTACTGATGAAATTGTACAATCGATAGGAGCAGTAATGTCGTTTTCCATTTTCATGGCTTCAAGAACTAATATTACATCTCCTTTTTTTACAGTATCTCCTGCTTTTGAATTTATCTTAACGATAGTTCCCGGCATTGGTGCTTTTACAGAATTTGATCCTGCACTTGAATTAGAAGCTGCTACAGCAGGGGCATTCATTGGAGCAGGAGCTGGTGTGGGAGCCTTTGGAGTTGATGCTTGTACAGTAGATGCTGTTTGTGAAGAAATATTTCCACCAACTTCTTCTACCTCTACTTCATATGCAACGCCATTTACTTTTATATTATACTTTTTCATTGTAATCTATCCTTTCTATTAATCTAACAAATATAACGCACTAATAATTCTGGCTCTGGTTTCTGACGGATTAATTATATCATCGACAAGTCCCTTTTGAGCTGCATAATAAGGTGTTGAATATTCTTTTTTATATTTTTCAATAAATTCATTTCTGGCTTCAACAGGATTTTCTGCTGCTTTAATATCATCATTATAAATTAATAATGCACCTGCTTCAGGTGTTATTACAGCAATATCTGAATTATTCCAAGCATAAACTATATCTGCACCTGTATTTTTACCGTTCATAATTAAATATGAGCTACCATATGCTTTACCTGTAATAATATTAATTTTTGGAATTTCGCTGTTTACAAACGAGGATATAAGTAGTGCAGCGGATGCTGAAAGACCATTTTCTTCTTGTGTTGCAGAAACAACAAATCCTGCCGTATTTGTTAATGTAATCACAGGAATGTTAAATTTGTCACAAAAAGCAAGAATTGATGATGCCTTTTCACATGAATCCTTGTCTAAAAGACCTTCATTCTCGGAGGGCTGATTAGCAATTACTGCAACTGATCTTCCTCCAATTATTGCAAAGCCTGTGACAATATTTTTAGCATATTCAGAGAATAATTCTAACCATTTGTTATTGTCGGATATCTCGGAAATCAAATTCTTAACGTCGTATGACTCAAAAGGCTTAAAATTATCTGCATTGATTCTTTTATTAATATCATCACTAGTATCATGCAACGTAGAAGCTACCTTACAATTATCAGGTATATAATCTAATAATTCTCTAACCTTATCAAAAGCAGCTTTTCTGTCTTCACATTTTATAGAAATGCTTTTTTTAGAGTTTGAAAGCTTTGCTCCGGTTGCTTCAATTGCATTTTGTCCTGAAAATGCTACATATGCATTATTAGTTACAATATTAAAATCTGCAGCTGATGCAATTACTGACGATATACCAATACACTTACCATCGTTTACAACTATAACCGGAATAATGCCTAAAGCAGATGTAACCGCTTTAACAATTAAGCTATAGCCAAGCAATGAGTCAAGTCCCTCGTCGATTCTTGCTCCGGAAGATGACATATAAAAAACAAAAGGAGCACCAACCTTAATTGCCATATCTATGCAATTTGAGATTTTTTTAGCATGTGTTAGACCAACTGCACCTTTTAAATATGATTCATCTTGAAAAGCTGCAAAAACAGCTTTTTCGTTTATTGAACCATAACCGGTAACTACACCATCTCCATCCTTAGCTTCTGCGGCTGCTGGTGAAACGATGTATGAATTTGTTTGAACAAATGTATTAATATCATACAATTCATTTATTATTTCTATCATACTTTACCTCCAAATAGGAAAATATATACTTTTAATAGTATACATTTCTTATGAATTTTAGTCAAACAAAAGTAATCAAAAATGTCTAAATATTAATAAATTCTCTAAATACTTCATTTGCAAAATCCAAGCCTTTTTTGCTTAGCTTCACATTTTTATCAATATCTACTAATCCCTTGTTTTTTAAAGTAATAATTTTTTCTTTAAAAATCTCAAAATAGCTTTTACCAAAGCGATTAATAAATACAGCATCATCAGGACCAGAAAGCATTCTAAATCCTAACATCATAAATTCATTCATTTGCTCTTCTATATCAATAACCTCTTTTTCGTATTTGAAATTTTTATTTATATAAGAATCAAAGGTTGATATACAAGATTCTCTTATATAATCAGTTGAGAGAGCTTGGTTATAATATGATGCTGCGCCCATTCCAAAGCCTAAATATGGAAGGCATTTCCAATATTTTATATTATGTGCGCATTTATAATTTTCAAATGCAAAATTTGATATTTCATATTGTTTTAGACTGTATTTGTTAAGCTTATTTTGAATAATATAATACATTTCTCTTTCAATAGAATCGTCAATAAAAAGTATGTCACCATTATCGTACATTTTTGAAAATGTGGTTTCATCTTCTAAAATTATACTATATGCTGAAATGTGTTTAATTCCTAATGAGATTAAATTATCTATATCCTCCTCTAGCTCGTTAATTGTTTGTGCCGGAGAGGATAATACCTTTGGTACGGCAAATATTAAATCACAATTTATATTATCAAAGCCATTTGATTGAGCTAGATTAATTGCATTCATGGCTTCATTAAAATTATGAATTCTTCCCATAGATTTTAATAAACGATCATGTGTGCTTTGAACTCCGATACTAATACGATTAATTCCGATTTTTTTATAAGAAATAAAATGCTCCCGGGTAACAGTACCCGGGTTAACTTCAATTGAAATTTCAGCATCGTCAGAAATGCATGTTTTAGCTCTTACGCAATTAATAAGCTTTTCGATATATTCTGGAGAAACGATACTTGGAGTTCCCCCACCAATAAAAATAGAATCTACGCATTTTACAATATTAATTTTATTTTCAATCTCACTGATTAACGCATCAAAATATTTTTCGACTTGAATATTAGTAAATTTATTAATCGGAAAGGATAAAAAATCACAATATGAGCATTTTTGTACACAAAATGGTACGTGAAAATATAATCCGTAATTCATATTACTCATCAAGCTTTAGAACACTTAAAAAGGCTTCTTGCGGAACATCTACACTGCCAAATTGACGCATTTTCTTCTTACCTTCTTTTTGTTTTTCAAGAAGTTTTTTCTTACGAGAAATATCACCGCCATAGCATTTTGCTAATACGTCTTTTCTGTAGGCCTTTACTGTTTCTCTTGCTATTATTTTACCGCCAATACAAGCTTGAATTGGAACCTCGAATTGATGACGAGGAATGGTATCCTTTAATTTTGAAGCTATTTTTCTTCCTCTGGTATAAGCTTTATCTGCATGAACAATTAATGATAAAGCATCAACTATTTCACCATTCAAATATATATCTAATTTTACAAGATTAGATTTTCTATAACCAAGTATTTCATAATCAAGAGAGGCATATCCTCTAGTGCGTGATTTTAAAGCATCAAAGAAATCATAAATTACTTCATTAAGAGGTATTTCGTAAGTCATTAATACACGAGTGTCTTCAATATAATCCATATTTATAAATATACCTCTACGCTCTGTAGTAAGCTCCATAATATTTCCAACGTATTCAGTTGGCGTCATTATCGAAGCCTTTACCATTGGTTCTTCAATATAATCAATTTCAGTAGGATTTGGCATATTAGTTGGATTGTCCAAAGGAAGGACTTCTCCTGTTGTTTTATAAATATTATAAATAACACTAGGTGTAGTAGTAATTAAATCTAAATTGTACTCTCTAGATAGTCTTTCCTGAATAATTTCTAAATGCAAAAGACCTAAAAATCCACATCTAAAACCAAAGCCTAAAGCCTTTGAGGTCTCAGGCTCAAATATTAACGATGCATCATTTAACTGGAGCTTACAAAGAGCATCACGTAAATCCTCATAATCACCGCCATCAATAGGATATACACCACAGAAAACCATTGGTTGAACTTTTTTGTATCCTGGCATAGCTTCTTTAGTGGGATTATTTGATAGTGTAACTGTATCACCAACCGTTGCATCAGTAATATTTTTAATTGCAGCAGCTATATAACCAACCTCACCTGCACTAACACATTCAGATTGCTGTAAGACTCCCGGCTTAAACCAGCCTACCTCAGTAACAACATACTCACGACCTGTAGACATAAGCTTAATAGTATCGCCTCTTTTTACAGAACCATCAAAAACTCTTACATAAATAATAACACCTTTGTATGCATCATAATATGAATCAAATATTAAAGCTTTTAATGGTGCATTAATATCACCCTTAGGAGCAGGAATATTTTCAACGATTGATTCTAAAACCTCTTCAATACCTATACCTGCCTTAGCTGAAATTAAAGGAGCTTCATCTGCCGGAAGACCTATTACATCTTCAATTTCTTTCTTTACAACATCCGGCTGCGCAGCTGGTAAATCAATTTTATTAATTACAGGGATAACATCAAGATTATTATCTATAGCTTGATATACGTTTGCTAAAGTCTGTGCTTCAACGCCTTGTGCTGCATCAACAACTAAAACTGCACCCTCACATGCAGCAAGAGTTCTTGAAACCTCATAATTAAAGTCAACATGTCCAGGAGTATCAATGAGGTTAAAAACATAATTTTCACCATTTTTAGCTTCATAATTAAGCCTTACTGATTGTGCTTTAATTGTAATTCCTCTTTCACGCTCAAGTTCCATATTATCTAAAACCTGTGCTTCCATTTCTCTTTGTGTTAATACACCGGTTTTTTCTAATATTCTATCTGCAAGAGTAGACTTGCCATGGTCAATATGTGCTATAATACAAAAATTTCTAATTTTTTCTATATCAGTCATAAGAATCACCTATTATCCGTAAATATCACTTAATACTAATCCTAAAAGCTCAGAGGTGGCATTTGCTTCTGATGTAAGATTACCATTAAAACCAATTTCTACCAACAAAGAATTTTCAGCATAATTTTGATTGTATGGATTTCTTCTAAATTCAACAAGACGTACAATGCCAGGTACTTTTTCTTCAAGTTTATCTATAACAAGCATACATAGTCTAAAATTATCTTCCCAATAAGGATTAACAGCCGAATTATGCTGTCCAGTTGTTTCATCAAAATCTAAGCCAATAACAAAAGATATTTGAGAATATTTTACTCCATTAGCTTCAATTACAGGCCCGTATTTTTGGCCTCCATCTATTGCTGCATTTCTATGAACATCAACTTGTAGCTTAATATTAGAGTTGTCAGCGTAAATTTCATCCAATCTTAAAGCTGCATTGTTATAAGAAATATCTGACTCAAGACCTTCCTGGAAAATTGTTTTATCGTGGATTACATTTATACCTGTATGTCTTTTTATTGTATTTTGAAGTACGTTGCCTGCTTCAACAACATTATTCTTTTCACCTTTTATTGAAGAATTTTTGGTATTATATTTATCATCCTCTGTAGCACAGTAGCCTTCTGTTGCATGTACATGATAAATTAATATATCCTTTGCATCCATTGGTTCAATGATAAGAGGCTTTGATAATATTTGTGCAATATCCAAGCCTTTATGAACATAGTCATTTTGAATTTTTAAGTCACCAAGCATAAACGTACTCTTTGCTTCAGGAATAACTGTATTTATTGCAGTATTAGAAGTAAGTCCTGTAACATTTAAGCCCTTTTCACCCTTAACAACATCTGTATCCACGCCTTGATCACTAAGAGAAAAAGTATAATACTTTTGTATTTCCTTTTTGCCTGAAATATGTGAAAGTGAATCATTAAAAATATATTTAAACGAATTAATTCCCTCACCTTCAAATGAATCATTCAAAATATTATTGGTAACATTATTCATTGATACAATAACATTATTTAATGATTCGGTATTAGAAGAATTAACCTGAATATGAGCAATAATAAAGCATACTGTCAATATTACAATTTCTAAAACAAAGAATAAAATCAACAAGTGAAAGTCTCTTTTATTAGAAAATCTATCCATTATTGTTTTCTCCTTCTTTATTTAAATTTTTGAAGGCTGCAGAAAGCATAAGTCTGATTCTATTAAGCTGATTAACCTCACTTGCACCAGGGTCATAATCTACTGCAACAATGTTAGATTCAGGATATTTTTCTCTTAAAACTTTTATCATACCTTTTCCTGTAACATGATTTGGTAAGCATGCAAATGGTTGCATACAAACTATATTTGGTGCTCCTGTATGAATTAGTTCAAGCATTTCCGCTGTTAAGAACCAACCCTCACCTGTGTTGTTTCCTAAAGAAAGTATCTTGCTTGCTTCGTTTGCTAAAGAATAAATATCTGAAGGTGCTATAAAGCGTTTGCTTTCATTTAAATATTTTTTTAATGGTTTTCTAAAATATTCTATTGCACTGATAGCTGCTTTGTTAATAAGAACATTACTGTACTTATTACTTAACTTTTCGTGCTTATAAATTCCGCCATGACAACAATATAAAAAGAAATCAATCAAATCTGGCATTACGGCCTCAGCACCCTCTGCTTCAATTAAATCCACGATATTATTATTGGCAGTTGGATGGAATTTTACAAGAATCTCACCTACTAATCCAACTCTCGGTTTAACAACATCTTTCAATGGCAGGTTATCGAAATCTCTAACGATATCTCTAATATTTCTTCTAAATTTACCCATTGATGGCTTCTTTACATCTTCTAAGCACTTTTTAAGCCACTTTTGGTGAAGTGCATTTGCAGAGCCTGGTTCTAATTCATAAGGTCTGGTTCTATAAAGGACTCTCATGAATAAATCACCATAGCACAATGCCATAATTGCTCTTTCTAAAAGCTTTGGCGTAATTTTAAAGCCTGAATTACTTTCTAAGCCTGAAGCAGTTAATGAAATTACAGGTATGTGCGATAGTCCCATATCTTTTAACGCTTTTCTTATAAAAGCAATATAGTTAGTTGCACGACAGCCGCCACCCGTTTGAGTTATTATAAGAGCAGTCTTGTTTAAATCATACTTTCCGGATTTTAACGCTTCAACAAATTGACCAACAACAACAACAGTCGGGAAACATGCATCATTATTTACATATTTAAGTCCATGTTCTACTGCTTTTCTGTCATTTGAAGGCAAAACCTCAAAATTGTAACCATTACTATTAAATGCTTCAGCTACCAAATCGAAATGAATTGGAGACATCTGTGGTGCAAGAATTGTATAATCCTTTCTCATTTCCTGTGTAAATTCAACCTTAGGGAAAGAGTAGCTTTCAGGCTTTCTGATTTCTATTTTATTTGCATCTCTATCGGCCATAGCTGCCTTCAATGAGCGAATTCTAATTCTTATTGCTCCTAAATTTGAGCCTTCATCTATTTTTAGACAAGTATATATTTTTCCGGCAGAGGCTAATATTTCTTCAACCTGATCTGTTGTAACAGCGTCAATACCACAACCGAAGGAGTTTAATTGTATTAATTCCATATTTGGCTGTGTACGAACATAATCTGCTGCTCTATAGAGTCTTGAATGGTAAACCCATTGGTTTACAACTCTGATAGGTGTATCAAGATTACCAAGATGAGAAATGGAATCTTCAGTAATTACAGCAAAGTCAAATGAAGAAATAAGCTCAGGAATACCATGATTAATTTCAGGATCTAAATGATATGGTCTTCCTGCCAGAACAATTATTTTTATATTATTTTTGTTAGAATAATTAATAATTTCTTCAGCTTTATTTCTAATATCCTCCTTAAAATTGTCATACTCTGCATAAGCAGCCTGACATGCCTTTGTTACAACAGACTTAGATAAGCCGAATTTTTTAAATTCTTCAAATAATCTTTCTGCCATTCTTTTTTTATCATATATTGGTAAAAAAGGATGCATAAAATCAATATTATTTTCTTTTAAAATATCCATGTTATTATTAATAACTTCAGGATATGATGTAACAATAGGACAATTAAAATGATTATTCGCTTTTGCATCTTCCTTTTGTTCATATGGTATAGAAGGATAGAAAATTTTGTTAATACCTCTATTTACCAAGTTTGCAACATGTCCATGCACAAGCTTTCCCGGATAACAAACAGATTCAGAAGGAATAGTTTCCATGCCCTCAGCAAATAATTTTTTGCTACTTTGCTCTGAAAGAACAACTTTAAAGCCAAGCTCTGTAAGGAAAGTAAACCAAAATGGATAATTTTCATAAATATTTAGTGCTCTAGGTATACCGATTTCACCTAATGGTGCATTTTCTAATGGCTTATAATATTCAAATAACCTATTATATTTATAAGCAAACAAATTTAAATTTTCTTTTGTTTCTGTATTATTTGAATTTTTAAGGCTTACATCACCTTTTTCACATCTGTTGCCGGAAACAAAAATTTTACCATCTGAAAATTTGTTAATTGTAAGTAAACAATTATTTGAGCACTTTCCACATCTTGCTTTTCTAACATCAGCTTTGATATTTTCAGCTTTTTCTAGAGACAAAAGAGTAGTTTCAGGTTTAATTTCTGAATTGTTATAAGCATTTTTCGCAATTAATGCACAGCCGTATGCACCCATAAGACCAGCTATATCAGGTCTTACAGCTTCTCTTTCAGAAATAATTTCAAAACATCTTAAAATTGCGTCATTATAGAATGTTCCACCTTGAACTATAAGCTTTTTGCCCATTTCTTCAGGAGTTTTAATTTTAATAACTTTAGTTAATGCATTTTTTATTACAGAATATGATAATCCTGCAGATATGTCAGCAACACTTGCTCCCTCTTTTTGAGCCTGTTTTACTCTTGAATTCATAAATACAGTACATCTTGAGCCCAAATCGACTGGCTTTTTCGCACGAAGTGCTTCTTCTGCGAATGATGTAACGTCTATTGCTAATGAAGTTGAAAAAGCTTCTATAAATGAACCACAACCAGAAGAACATGCTTCATTTAACATTATACTTTGTATAACGCCATCTTTAATTTTAAGACATTTCATATCCTGTCCACCGATATCGAGTATAAAATCAACACCAGGTAAAAACTTTTCCGCTGCTTTATAATGTGCAATTGTTTCAATTTCGCCTATATCAATTCCCAGAGCAGTTTTAATCAAGCCTTCTCCATATCCTGTAACTGCCGAGTATGCAATTTTAGCAGTTTCCGGAAGCATTGAATAAATATCCTTTAATATTTTCAAAGCTGAATTAAATGGGCTTCCAAAATTACTAGCATACCAAGTATAAAGAAGCTCATCATTTTCGCCCATTACTACCGCTTTTGTGGTAGTTGAACCAGCATCAATGCCTAAATAGCAATTACCCTTGTATGTTTTTAAGTCACCTCTCGGTGCCTTGTTTTTTGCATGTCTTTCTTTAAATGCTTTTATCTCTTCATCATTTTCAAAAAGAGGCTGTAATCTACCAATTTCATCTGATTCTACAACTAAAATATCAGAAAGCTTATTATAAATATCAGAAATTTTGTATATTTTTCTTGAATCCTTTCTTGAGCGTTCTTCAGATGTATATGCTGCACCTAAAGCCACAAAAAGATGTGAATTTCCTGGGAATATAATTCTATCATCTGTTAATTCCAATGTTTCTATAAATCTTTGTCTTAATTCTGATAAATAATTTAAAGGTCCTCCCAAGAAAGCAACTTTACCTGTTATTCTTCTACCACATGCAAGACCACTAATGGTTTGATTTACAACTGATTGAAAAACAGAAGCTGCAATATCCTCTTTAGCTGCACCCTCATTTAAGAGTGGTTGAATATCAGTTTTTGCAAAAACACCACATCTTGCAGCAATTGGATAAATAGTAGTATGTTTTTTTGCAAGCTCATTTAGACCAGTGGCATCTGTCTTTAATAATATTGCCATCTGATCTATAAATGCACCTGTACCACCAGCACAAGTACCATTCATTCTTTGCTCAACCGGATTTTCAAGGAATATAATTTTTGCATCCTCGCCTCCAAGCTCGATAACAACTGAGGTTTCAGGAATAAGTCTTTCGACAGATTCTGTTGAAGCTACAACCTCTTGAACGAATGGTAAGTCTAGCCAATTTGCTACAAGCATACCACCAGAGCCAGTTACATTAATAGAAGCTTCATAATCCATATATTCTGATAAGGCTTCCTGTAACATATTATATATGGTTTTTCTTATATCTGAATAATGTCTTTGATATTTACTATAAAGTATCTCGTCATTTTCGTTTAATATTACTATTTTAACTGTCGTTGAGCCAACATCAAGACCTATTCTAAGTATATCATTCTTCATCTAATTCTTCCTTTGTAATATTCGTGATTTCAATATCTAAATCCTTAAGTTGTTGCTCTTCTACGAAATCAGGTGCTTGTGACATAAGACAGGATGCATTCTGTACTTTAGGAAAAGCAATAACATCTTTAATATTATCTGTGCCACAAATCAACATAGCCAGTCTGTCAAGACCGTATGCTAGTCCACCATGTGGCGGTGCTCCATACTTAAATGCATCGAGTAAGAATCCAAAACGCTCATAAGCTGACTCTTCTGTAAATCCAAGAGCCTTAAACATTGATTGCTGTAGCTTATTATCGTGAATTCTGATACTACCACCACCAATTTCATATCCATTTAAAACAATATCATAAGCGTTAGCTCTACAATTTGCAGGATCACTTACAATTTTATCAATATCCTCTGGATGAGGTGATGTGAAAGGATGATGCATTGCTACATATCTTTGATCTTCCTCTGAATATTCGAATAATGGGAATTCAGTAATCCATAAAAATTCAAATTTATTCTTATCAATTAAATCAAGCTTTTCAGCCAAATGACAACGAAGTGCACCTAAAACTGTATATACTACGTTCTTTTTTCCAGAAACAATACAAATCAAATCACCTGGCTTTGAGTTAGTGATATTGATTATTTCATTAATTTCTTCCGCACTTAATACTTTACCTACTGATGAACGATGTTCGTTTTCACCAACTGAAATCCAAGCCATACCGCTACCACCTTGAGTTTTAACGAATTCTGTAAGCTTATCAATTTCTTTTCTGGTAAAATGTCCGGCGGGAGCAGAAACTGCTTTAACCATGCCACCATCTTTTATTGCATTGGAAAATACTGCAAATGAACAACCCTCAGCGAATTTGCTAAGATCTATCAATTCAAGTCCAAAGCGTGTATCAGGCTTGTCTGAACCAAATCTTTCCATTGCTTCTTTATATGGCATTCTAGTGAAAGGAGTTTTTAAATCAACGTTTAATGTTTCTTTAAATAAGCGTTTTAAAAATCCTTCATTAACTGAAATAACATCATCAGCTTCAACAAAAGACATCTCAAGGTCTATTTGTGTAAATTCAGGCTGTCTGTCTGCTCTTAAATCTTCGTCTCTAAAGCATTTAACGATTTGAATATATCGATCATATCCTGACATCATTAAAAGCTGTTTGAAAATTTGAGGTGATTGTGGAAGCGCATAAAACTTTCCGTGATGTACACGACTTGGTACTAAATAATCTCTTGCACCTTCCGGTGTACTTTTTGTTAAAAATGGTGTTTCAATTTCAAGAAAATCATTTTCAGCAAAATAGTCTCTTGCAATTTTAGCAATCTTGTGTCGCATTATAAGATTATATTGTAATGATTGTCTTCTTAAATCTAAATATCTATATTTTAGTCTTGTAACATCACTTACATTAGCTTTATCATCTATATGAAATGGTGGTGTTTGTGCTTCATTTAATATACGAAGCTCTTTAACAAAAACCTCAATTTCACCTGTTTTCATTCTATTATTTACAGCTTCAGGGGCTCTTTCTCTAACTATACCCTTTATGGCAAGTACAAATTCATTTCTAACTGTTGCAGCCTTTTCAAATAATTCACTATCTGTTTCTGAATCAAAAACTAATTGAACTATTCCTGTTCTGTCTCTTAAATCTATAAAAATAAGACTACCTAAATTTCTGGTTTTTGCTGTCCAACCAGTTAAAACAACCTCTTTACCTAGTAAATCTTTAGTAGTTTCTCCATTATAATTCGTTCTTTTTAATCCATTCATATATTCTGCCATTTTATTTCACCTCATAAGCATATAATCTTTTTAATTTTATAACACTAAAAGTCAAGTGTCAATCATTTATACCATATTTTTGTGCGAAAAAAGCATTTAAATAATACAATCAAATTACGGTATAAATATTATCGCAAGGTAACTATTGTTACGCCTGCATCGCCCTCTCCGTAAGCACCTATTCTATATGATTTTATCTGCTTACAGGTTTTTAAATAATTATGAATACCGGCCCTTAATGCGCCAGTTCCTTTACCATGAATTACTGAAAACTGTGACTGCTTAGCAAGAAAAGCATCATGTATATGTCTATCTATGAGTATCATTGCCTCATCAACAGTCATTCCTCGAACATCAAGTTCTGATTTAATAGTAGCCGCTTTACCTGAAATACCAGTAGATGAATATTTTTCTTTTTTATTATCTTTATTTTCTTCTTTTAAAATTCTTAAATCAGATATATGAATGTACATTTTCATTATACCTGCTTGAACATATACATTTCCATCCTTATCAGGTGATTTTAATACAGTTGCTTTGTTATTTAAGCTTAAAATCTTGACACTTTCACCTTCTTTTAATGTGGAAGGTGGTTTTGTTGTATCAACATTTTTGCTATATCCTTTATATAATTCGGCATCAGTATCATCACAAAATTCACGAAATTCTCTTGAAGCGCGTTCAGCATTTTTTAAAGCATCTGAAGCTTTTCCGCTTTTTTCTATTTCTGCAGCTGATTTTCTAATTTCTGACATTAATTTATCTGCAGAAATTCTAGCCTTGCTTAAAATAACTCTGGCATCTTCTTTTGTTTTACTTATAAGCTCATTTTTTTCATTTATAAATCTTTCTTTTTCTTTTGATATTTCTTCACGAATTTTTAATGCTTCTAATCTTAAATTTTCAGTTTCTTCTTTTTGTGCATCTATTGCTTTTCTGTTATTCTCAATATCCTTTAACATATCTTCAAATCTAAGATCTTCATTTGTTAAAAATTCTGTAGCTCTCAAAATAATATTTTTATCAAGGCCTAATTTTTCAGAAATAGCAAAAGCGTTACTCTTACCAGGAACTCCAATTAAAAGCTTGTATGTTGGCTTTAATGTATTTGTATCAAATTCGCAAGAAGCATTTATAAATCCAGGCGTAGTAGAAGCAAATACCTTAAGCTCACTATAGTGCGTAGTAGCAAATACGCTTGCACCTATAATATGTAAAAATTCTAAAATTGACATTGCAAGAGCAGCACCTTCAGTAGGGTCTGTTCCCGCACCTAATTCATCAAGTAAAATTAGACTTCTATCATCACATTCGTCTAAAATAGTAACAATATTTTTCATATGAGCAGAAAATGTACTTAAGCTTTGTGAAATGCTTTGTTCATCTCCAATATCTGCAAATATCCCATCAAATATGCTTAATTCACTTTTATCCTTTGCAGGAATTAAAAGGCCTGACTGCATCATTATTGTTAAAAGTCCTACTGTTTTTAATGCAACAGTTTTACCACCGGTATTTGGACCTGTTATTACCATACATTCTTTTTCATTTAAATAAATACTAATTGGAACAATTTTATTACTATCTATCAAAGGATGTCTAGCCTCGATTATATTAATTTTGCCTGAACAATTTACTATAGGCTTTATAGCCTTTTGTTCAAGTGCCATTCTTGCTTTTGCAAAAGTAAAATCTAAGTATGAAATAATCTTCAAATCTTGTAATAATGCACTTTCATTTTGTCCAACTTCAAAAGAAAGTTCAGATAAAATTCTATCAATTTCTTGAGCCTCTTTTATTTTTAGCTCTCGTATTTTATTATTTGCCTCTACAACGAAGGCAGGCTCTACAAACAAGGTTTGTCCTGAAGATGAGGTATCGTGAACAATACCGCTGATTTCACCACGGTGTTCAGTCTTAACAGGAATACAATACCTACCTTCACGCATTGTAACTACAGCTTCTTGAATTGATTTTGAATATGTGCTTGATTTTAAAATATTATTTAACTTATCTTTAATACTTATTTGAACAGAATTAATTTGCCTTCTAATATTAAATAATTCCGGACTTGCTTCGTCAGCCATTTCTTCTTCTGAAATAATGCATCTGTTAATCTTTTCTTCAAAGTATCTGTTTTGAATAATTTGATTTATATATGATGAAATAGAATCTTCGTTAACATTTTCTACCGAAGAAGCGTAGTTAGAAATTCTTCTTGCTGCTCTTAATAAGCCTGATATTTTCAATAGCTCACCAAAACCAAGAGTAGCTCCTGATGCTGCGCGTCTAACAGAAGGTCTTATATCACTGACACCGGCAAGTGGTGGTGTTCCTCTTTTTATAATATAATTAACGGCATCTTCGGATTCAGTTAGGAGACGAATAATATTATCATAGTTAGTTTCAGGCTCTAAATCACGAATCATATTTTTAGCAAGCTCACAGCTAGCTAAATTCAGTAATATATTTTTTATGGAGTCATATTCCAAAATACTTAACGTTTTATTTAGCAGCATCCTATCAAGTCTCCTCCCATACATTCACAGCAACAATCAGCACAAAGCAAGGTTGAACAGCAGTTACAAGCATTGTCTGCATTCCTATAACCACGACCATATGAATTATTTGTATAAGTATGTGTACTTCCCATCATAGAGTTATATGCCTGTCTATATGTGTTATTAGAGGGGTCCATGTTCATAGCTGTTTGATAATACTGTCTAGCATTGTCATACCAGCCCTTCATTTTTGAAATTTCTCCCATAAGATAATACCAATATGCATTTCTTTGTGATGACGGCATGCTTTCAAGTTTCATTTGTGCTTCGTCTAATCTATTTTGTCTTATAAGCATTATAATTTCAGCAAATAATGGATTACTATTTGGACCTTGATTGCCATATGAGCTATTTGAGTAAGAATTACTTGAATAAGAGCTACGATTTCCTTGAGCTCTTTGCTTTGTAATTGTATCATACGCAAGATTAATTTCTTTAATTTTATCGGCTGCAAGGTCAGAAAGCGGATTGTTAACATATTTGTCAGGATGATATTTCTTGACTAACTCTCTATATGCTTTTTTTACTTCTTCGTCTGACGCATTTTCGCTTACACCTAAAACCTCATAAGGATTCATTGTCTATACCTGCCTTCACTTCTGTTAAATGTCTCATACCTAAGTATATTAGATTGTCTATAACGCCAATTCCATTAATATAACGAATATTTTCTATGTTATTTTCTTCTTGAAGAATCAATTTAAGCTCTTCCCAATTTTCAGATAATTTTGCTAAACACATTTCTAAAATAAATTTAATTTCTGATTTATTAAGCTTATCAGGATATTTTATATTAAAAATATTATAATTGTTTTCTTTTTTATCCCTTTCGATATCTGCAAGAGCATCAATCAAATATATCCACTTACCTAAATTATACCCCATATTTCCAAGTAATTCCAATTTTAATGGAGATGTGCATAATTCATCATTATCTTTCCATTTTAAAATATCACGCATTAATGCTGAAAATGGCTCTGCAATTTCATCTATTGATGTGCAGCCTTGCCTTTCTAATGTATTTAGCTTTAGAAGTTGTAGGTAAATACTGTCAGAAACAATAGGATACATATTTACTGCCTTTTTAAAAGCATTTTTTATTAAAAGCTCTCCACCTGCTGCCAAAATACTTTTATCATCTATCTTATTATCCTCTAGCTTAAAATACATTAAAATAATATTAATTCCGGCTGCATAATCTGTGGAGATACTATTAAATATTTTATCTGATTTATTAAAAGGATGTGCAATACAATTTGTTTTTTTTATTAAGGAGGTAGAAATATTTTTAGTACATAAATCCATTAATAAAGCCAAAATTGCAGATTCGTTTATTAAGCCAAATCTTGATACTTGGCCAAAATTGCGGCCTATGCTTTTGCATACACCGCAATAATACATTTTATAACAATCATGCTCACGAAATTTAAGCTCAGGCTTATATGGCATAGCATATCCGAATATTGTAATACACCTCCAAAATTAAAGAGAAAGCATTTTACTTGTTTCAATCATAGACTCATCGATTTCTTTTTTCATTTCAAGTGCTTCTTCAATATCTAGTGCTATATATTTATCATTTTTAGAAGCAATGATTCGATTTTTTTCACCTAGCTGTAATACTTCAGTAGCCTTAACAGCCATCAAGCTTGCAGCAACTCTATCACGAACAGTAGGACTTCCACCTCTTTGTAAGTGACCTAAAATTGTCGTTGTTGTAGAAATTCCGGTAATCGATTTTATCTGGTCAGCAATTTCGAGTGTTCCACCTACACCCTCTGCTATTATAACAATATAATGATGCTTTCCGCGATTTCTACAACCAATAATAGGCTGAATAATATCTGTATCAATATTAAAATTCTTTTCCGGTAAAATACAAGCCTCTGCACCATCTGCTATAGCACAGTGAAGTGCTATATATCCTGCTCCACGTCCCATAACCTCAACAACACTGCATCTTTCATGTGAATATGCTGTATCTTTAATTTTATCTATTGAATCCTTAACTGTATTTAATGCTGTATCAAATCCTATAGTATAATCAGTGCATCCAATATCATTATCAATTGTTGCAGGTATACCTACTACATTTACGCCTTCTCTAGAAAGTGCTCTTGCACCTCTAAAAGAACCATCACCACCGATAACAACAATTGCATCTAATTGGAATACCTCTGCCATTCTGGCAGCTCTTTTTACACCCTCATCTGTTGCAAATTCCTTACTTCTTGCTGTTTGCAAAATAGTTCCGCCTCTGCTCATAATATCAGAAACTGATCTGAGATTCATCTCAAAGACGTCACCTTTTAATAAGCCTTCATATCCTTTTTTTATTCCATAAACCTGAAAACCTCTATAGATACCTGATCTTACAACTGCTCTTATAGCAGCATTCATCCCAGGTGCATCTCCTCCAGATGTTAAAACACCAATTCTTTTAATTGCCATATTTCTCAAACCTCCTATAAACTATTTCAATAAATTATACTATAATCCTATTATGCTTTCAAGCTCTTTAAGAATATCTTTATTTATGTTAGCATGCCCTGACCATAAAATTTTACCGTTTTCTTTTGAAATTAATTTTACAGGCGTTGAACCTGAAAAATATGAAAAAAATGATATTAATCTCTTTGCTTGTCTATCGAAAATTTCAAAGACTTTTTCTAAAGAATTATCATTTGAAATAAATTGATCAATTGGAATAATTTCATCCGGTAAAATTTTTGGCGTATCATCCTCTCTTAAGCTTAAGCGCCCCTTTACAACGACAATATTTTCATTATAAATTAATCCTGAGCTTTTTTCATATACTTTTGGAAAAATCAATAACTCAACTGCACCATATAGATCCTCAAGTGTAACAAAAGCCATTAATGAATTATTTTTAGTTACTTTTTTCTTTACTGTTGTAATAATTCCACCAATTGTTATATTCATTCCATCTTTTAAATTTAATAGTGCTGTAGATGAAATTTCATTTTCATTTTCGATAATTTCGGACAAATCCAAGCTTTTAATATTAGAAATTTTTGACAATTTATCTGAATATTTTTCCAGCGGATGACCTGAAATATATATTCCTAACATTTCTCTTTCCATAGAAAGCAAATCAGATTTATCAAATTCGGGAATATCAGGGAAAATGTCGTAATTATCAGCCATTTGGTTTGATATTTCTTCAAACATATCAAACATAGAAAGCTGATCAGGATTTCTATGCTTGTTAGATATAGTGACATCATCAAGAATAATTTCATATGTTCTTATAAGCTGTGACCTTTTAACATTAAATGATGAAAAAACTCCGGCCTTTATAAAGCTTTCAATGCATCTTTTATTAACCTCTGTCGAAGCTATGCGCTGACAAAAATCACCAAAGCTTTTATAATTACCATCTTTTTCTCTTAATTGGGTGATAACATCTGAAACATTTCCACCAACATTTTTAATAGCTGCGAAGCCAAATATAATTTTACCATCCTTGACTGTAAACTGCCGCTCGCTCATATTGATGTCAGGTGGTAAAATTTCAATATTCATTTGTTTACATTCTTCTATATATTGAGCTATTTTATCACTTCTATCTAAAAAACTATTTAATAAAGCTGCCATAAACTCAACAGGATAATAAGTTTTTAACCATGCTGTTTCATATCCGACAACCGCATAACAGGCTGCATGAGCCTTGTTAAAGGCATAGCTTGCAAAATCTATCATTTGATCAAAAATTTTATTTGCAATTTCTTCAGATACACCCTTCTTAGCTGCGCCATTTATAAAATTAACACGTTCTTTTTCCATAACATCGTGTTTCTTTTTTGCCATAGCTCTTCTAACAAGGTCCGATTGTCCCATAGTATATCCGGCAACATCTCGTACAATTTGCATAACCTGCTCTTGGTAAACCATACAACCATATGTTACATTTAAAATCGGTTCTAAAAGAGGATGCAAATATTTTACTTTTTGTGGATTTTTCTTATTTTCAATATATGTTGGAATTTGATCCATAGGCCCAGGTCTATACAATGCAATTCCAGCAATAATATCTTCTAAATTATCTGGTTGAAGCTCAGTAATAAATCTTGTCATACCAGGACTTTCTAATTGAAAAATTCCTAAAGTATGTCCATCGGAAATAGTTTTATAGACATTTTTATCATCCATAACCATTGTGTCAAAATTAATGTCAACATTATAATTCTTTTTTATTAAATTAATGGCATCTTGAATTACAGTAAGTGTCCTTAGCCCTAAAAAATCGACTTTTAATAAACCTAGCTTTTCTAATATAGCCATTGGAAATTGCGTAACTGTACTATCTCCTGTTTTATGAACAGGTACATAATCTGTTACAGGATCTTTAGTCAAAACTACACCTGCGGCATGTGTAGAAGAATTTCTTGGCATACCCTCAAGCTGCATTGCAGTATCTAATAAATCCTTTATTGTAGCATCATTTTCATATTTGGATTTTAATTCCGGAATAAGATTGATTGCATTGGAAATCGATGTTTGCTTTCCCGGTGCCATTGGAATTAATTTTGCAACTGTATCTACATCTGCATATGGTATGTCTAATACTCTTCCTACATCTCTTACAGCACCTCTGGCTGCCATAGTACCAAATGTTATAATTTGAGCAACTCTGTCTTCACCATATTTTTTTATGACATAATCAATAACTTCTTTTCTTCTTTCATCACTAAAATCAACATCAAAATCTGGCATACTGATTCTTTCAGGATTTAAGAATCGTTCAAACGCCAAGTTATATTTTAAAGAATCTATGTTAGTAATTTTTAAGCAATAAGCGACTAAGCTTCCTGCGCCTGAGCCTCTTCCGGGGCCAACCGTAATGCCATTATCTTTTGCAAATTTAATAAAATCCCATACAATTAAATAATATTCAGCATATCCCATTGAGATGATAACAGAAAGCTCATATTCTATTCGTTCTATTACCTCTTTTGGTGGATTATCACCATATCTAAATTTAATACCCTCGTATGTTAATTTTCGTAAATATTCAGGTGGTGTGAGTCCGCCCGGAATATTAAATTGTGGTAATACGGCGCGACCAAAGGTTAATTCAACATTACATTCCTCGGCAATTTTGACTGTATTATTTAAAGCATCAATTCTATTTGTAAAAAGTACTTTCATTTCTTCAGGCGAACGCAGATAAACTTCGTCGGTGTTAAATTTCATTCTGTTAGAATCATTATACTTTTTACCAGTTTGAATACACATTAAAATATCTTGGGCTCTTGCATCCTCTTTATTAACAAAGTGTACATCATTTGTTGCAATTAGTGGTATCCCAGTTTCATTTGAAATTTTAATTAAAGATTGGTTTACAAGAATTTGTTCTTCAAGACCATTGCTTTGTAATTCAAGATAATAATTACCTTTTCCAAATATTTCTTGATATTTTAATGCTAATTTTTTTGCACCATCAATATCTCCTAAAAATATCAACTGTGGTATGTCACCACCAAGACATGCAGAAGAACATATAATTCCTTCTGAATATTCCTTTAATAAATCTAAATCAACTCTAGGCTTATAGTAATAGCCTTCAGTAAAAGCCTTCGATACAATTTTTATAAGATTATGATAGCCTATATTATTTTTGGCAATAAGAATTAAATGCCCGTAATTATTATCAATTCCGGGCGCTTTATCGAAACGTGTACGTGGAGCAGTATAAACCTCACAGCCGATAATAGGCTTAATACCTTCGCTTTTACAGGCTTCATAAAACTCAACCACACCATACATTACACCGTGATCTGTAATTGCAAGAGCGTCCATACCGCGCTCTTTGCAGGACTTTACCAAATCCTTGATTCTACAAGCTCCATCTAATAAGCTATACTCGGTATGGACGTGAAGATGAACAAATTCTGTTTTAATTGAATTCATTTTATTCTTGTGTTATAGGCATAATTTTGCCAATAATCTCCTCTTTTAGCTTTAATACTTTATTATGTGCATCGTCAAGATTATCACCCTTTGCACCAAAATAAACCTTAATTTTTGGCTCTGTACCTGATGGTCTTAAGCAGAACCATTTATCCGCATATTCAAACTTTAAAACATTTGAAGATGGAAGTGGATAATTCTTATTTACAGAAACAACATTACCCTCTTTATCAAATACGGTCTCTTCTGATTTTAAAATATCAATGTAAATATTCGGAACCTCATCTAAAAATTTACCATTAGTTCCACGAACAGTTTCCATAATCTTTTTAATCATCTTAAGTCCAGCCTCGCCTTTTAGATTGATAGAAACCTGCATTTCATTATGATAGCTATACTTACGATAAATTTCATCTAATGCTTCGAATAAGGTTTTTCCATTTGCAACATAATAAGCAGCAGCCTCAGCCATGAAAACACAGCCTGCAACAGCATCCTTATCTCGTGCATATGTGCCTGGTAAATATCCATAGCTTTCTTCAAAACCAAACAAGAAGTTTTTATCACCATTCTCATCTAAATCCATTATCTGTTCACCAATAAATTTAAAGCCTGTAAGAACGTCAATATATTCAACATTATTTGCCTCACAAATTTCTTTAGTTAATCTTGTAGATACGACTGTAGAAACAATAAATGGATTAATAGGCATTGTAGCTCTGGTTTTATGACTTTGAATGATTCTCTCGGTTAATAATACGCCAATTTGGTTACCGTTTAATAAAGAATATCCCCCATTAGGATCCTTTGCAAAAACGCCTGTTCTATCAGCATCAGGATCTGAAGCCAAAATAATGTCAGCGTTCACCTTTTTTGCAAGCTCAAGTGCTAATGTAAAGGCAGCGGGATCTTCAGGATTTGGAACGTTTACAGTTGGGAAATTACCATCCGGCATCATTTGTTCTGAAACACAATGAACATTAGTAACACCACATTCCTTTAATAAGTCCGGAATCCATTTTGCACCAGCACCATGAAGCGGAGTGTAAACAACAGTTAGTTTACTACCATTCTTTTTAAATCCATCCTTATCTGCTATTAGCTTTTTGAGCTCCTTAAAGAAAATATTTTTAATATTTGCATCAACATATTTGATATTATTACCTGTTTTGAAGAAATCAAAGCTAAACGAAGGAACCTTTGTATAATCTGTGATTGCATTCATTAATTTTGAAATTTGTTCACTATCATCTAATGAAAGCTGTGCACCATCTGGTCCGTATACTTTATATCCATTATATTCTTTTGGATTATGGCTAGCTGTAATCATAACGCCTGCAGCACATCTTAAATGTCTTATTGAAAAAGATAACACAGGTACTGGTACAATTTCAGTATGAAGATATACTTTAATTCCATTGCCTGCAAAAACAGCAGCTGCCTCTTTAGCAAATTCATATGAAAAATTTCTGCTGTCATATCCGATTACAATACCATCCTTTTTAGCTTTTGAACCTTTAGAAGAAATATGCGCTGCGATTGCTGTGCTTAATCTTCTGACAACATATTTATTCATTCTATTAGTTCCGGCACCTAATATACCTCTTATTCCGGCTGTACCAAAATCTAGTTCTTTATAAAATCTTTCTCTTATTTCAATTGAATTATCTGCAATAGCTTCAAGTTCTTTTCGTGAATCCTCATCAAAATATCTGTTTGTAGCCCACTGTGTATATACAGCTGATATATCCATAAAACAAACGCTCCTTTATAAAATTTTTAATAATTATACACGATTTATATATAAAATACAAATAAAAAATGCACCTCAAGCGTATGCTAAAGGTGCATTAAATAAGCAATAATTAAATATTATTCAGTTACTGTTTCATCCTCAGTTGTAGAGTCATCATCAGCTACTGTTTCGTCTTGTATAAATGTTTCACCATTTATTATATAAGATTCATTTGTAAGCTCATCATAGAATCTTATTAAATCATTGATTGTTAATGCTTCATCAGTAACAGTGCAATCTGTTAATGTAATAACAACATTCTCCATTGCTTCAATTGACATTATTGGATTAAATACGCAATTAACGAGCTCTGCACTACCATAAATTCTAAGCATATTAAATTCAGGAACAGCATGCTCTTCGAAAACACAATTTTCCATGTAAACATTAACATCGGTTGCGAATGAAGTCCATCCAGAAATTACACAGTTCTTGAAAATAACATCACCTGAGCCTTCAAAGTGAGCTCCGTATATCTCGCCTTTGAAAACACAGCCATCAAATACAACTGTGTCTGATACTTCAGAACCATATAATCCGTTTGTACCTTCGAATGTACAATCTACAAATTCACCTGAGCCTGAAATTACAGCAGATGTATCATCCTCGCTTTTAAATATTACATTTTCAACCTTTACATCCTCTTTAATAACCGGTTTATCTGAAATAACAGTATCACCGTTACCAACGATTGTTACTCCACTTGGAATTGAATCTCCAATTTCATAAGAACCATTTTCAAGAATTATAGTATCACCTGCTGTAGAATTATCAATTACATCCTTTAATTGTTCTTGTGTTTCAACCTTTGTTGGAGTAAAATCATAAATTCTACCATTAATAATTGCTGTTGAGCTAAATTCTTCAAATACAGCTACATCTAAAAGATTTGAAATATCACAGCCGTCAGAAACTACACAATTATCTAATTTAACAGTTACATCATTATTTTGAACATCAATTACATAATCACAATCGAAAGTTGAATTTGATACTGTAGCATCATTATAGAATCTAAGCTGACTATAGAATTTACCAGCTTTAAATGTTGTATTATCAATAGAAACATCTAAGCCATTAGCAAATGATGACCATCCTGAAACAAGGCAATCATTAATTGCAACCTTACCATTACCAAGGATATTTAAAGCATAAACAGCACCGATAAATGAACAGTTATTAAATGTTACTTCATCACTAACAGTTGCAGGTTTAACAGCTGATGCACCGTCAAATATACAATTATTGAATATAGCTGAACCATTAAAAGTTAAAGCTACTAAATTATCGTTTTCAAATTTAACTGTATCAAAAACAACATCTTTAAGATTATTTAGGCTAAGACCTGTATTTTCATCAGCATTTACAATTACAGTACCTACTGTACCCATAATTGTAATTCCTTCAGGAAGCTCATTTGGAAGAGTGAATTTTCCTGAACCAAGATTAATAACATCTCCAACATTTGTATTGCTTAAAGCAGCATCAAAAGAATCCTGTGTTGTTATATATTCAACAGTTGGTTTTTCTTCTTCTTCATAAAAACCAGCAATTGTTCTTCTGATTACAACAACATCCTTTGTGTTGATTTCATTATCAGAATTATAATCAGCATATGCTAAATTCATATCGAGATCCTGCCAATTAGCAATATGTCTACGAATTAAGGCAACATCAGATGTAGTAAGAATACCATCCTCATTAACATCGCCTGCTTTTATTTCTAAATCTGATACAACAACATATGCAGCATTATAAACACCTTCAACAGGAACAGCTGATACATTAATTATTACATCTTCTCCACAGAAAACATCAAATTCAAGGAATTTAATTTCTCCATTATCTATTCCATTTTCTGATAATTTATAAACATTTGCACCAACAGTAGCTGTAATTTCTACTTCAGTTCCTTCCAAAGCATTTGAAACGTAAAGTCTAGCTGTTTTATCTTCGTTAGCTGTCCAAGAGTAAGTAACACCATCCTTATCTCCTTCGTCTAAATCAGTAGCTAAACTGTCAACATTAGAAACATTCATTGGATTAGAATCTGTGCCTTCTGGATAAGCAAATTTTAAATTAATCTTTGCATCGAAGCCTGAAAAGTTCAAAATCCAAAAAGTAATTGTCGCTTCTGAATCTAAAGCATCTATTGGGAAGAAATCTTTAACATAAACATCTTCCTGTGATGTACCGGCAATCTCAGAAATGACAGTATGAACATCAATTTCAGCTTTATCAAAATTAGTAATATATAAATCCATACCACCAATTTTACCTTCAAAATATGTCCATGAATTTGCAGGAAGTACAGTGTCAAAATTATAGCTTTCAATCTTTATAGGATTTGATTCTGTACCTAAAGTAGCATCTGTTACATCTTCAGTAGTTGTATCTTCTACTGCTCCATCATTGGCTGTTCCTGCTGTAACAGATTCATCTGCACCAGAAATTTCTTCGGCGCTAACAGGAACAACTGCTAACATCGTTACCATAATTGCTAATGCAATTAAAAGTGAAAGAATTTTTTTCATTTTCTAACCTCCAAATTTTCTGTTTTTGTATAAAAACACCATGTAATTATATTATTGCATTTTTCTGTTTGCAATATATAAATACATATAATTACAATATAAATTTATTCATTAATAAAACATTAATTATTTGTTCATATTTCAAGAGCGGAAAAAATGAAAATGAAAAAATTTTATTAGTTTTTAATAGTAAGATATCGATATTTTAGAAAAATATATTAAGAAAAAACATTTCCAACCATCATAAGAGATAGTAATCCTATAGCAAAACCTATAAGCTGAGGAATTTTGAATTTTTCTTTAAATAAGACAAGTCCTACCAAGCCTGACAGGAATATTGCACCACCATTTACAATCGGGAAGAATATTGCAGCAGGTAATTGACCTGAAAGATTTAAATTAATTACATGCATTGTTACTGTAAAGCAGCCTGTGATCGATGCAAGTCCAATCTTTTTAAATTTCCAATCTGCAAATGCAACCTTAAGCTTTGTTTTCTTATGAGTTTTTATAAATAACTCAATTAATATTAATATTGCAGATGTAATAAAAGCAATACACAAAAATGCATATTTTTCTTCGCTGCAGTAAGAACGTCTTTGGTATTTTTGCATAATACCAATAAGACCTGAAAGCACAAAAATTGCCCCACAGCATACAATCCATTTTCCTGTTACCTTTCCAGTATCATTTTTTGAAAGAACAAGATAAATTGCAATAATCATTAAGACAATTCCAATAATCTGAATAACATTTATATCTTCATCCCATAGAATTACGCTATAAATTGTAGGTATTAGCATACCACAGCTTGATACGAGAACAGTAAATGACATTGGACCTGATTGAAAGGCTGTAGTCTTTACTAAAAAGGTTGCGCTATTTATAACGCCAAAAATAACACCTAAAAATATAGTATAGGGAGAAATTTTATCTAAAGTAAGACAAAACGGGATTAAAACAATTGCGCTGCTTAATGACAAAAAGAGATTAAAAATATAATTATCTGCAGGACCTACTAACTGTTTTTTTGCAAATTTATTATTAAACGAGCTTGCGGCAACATTTACAAAAACCGAAATAAGCATCAATACATATTCCATAATCAACATCCAATCTCAATAAAATAATCATTTCAAACTCATGAATATTAGCATATATTATTAAAATTTACAAGATAAAATTCATGAATGTTTTTGTAAATAATTTGTAATTTGTCTGATAGTTTTACTCAATGCTGTACCTATAATAATACCAACTGCAAGTGAGGCGGCGTATTGCAGGGTTGCTGTTCCCTTTTGAAAAAACATATTCATATCCTTTTCAAGTACATATTCCATTGTATAATATAAAGAGCTTCCGGGGATTAAAGGAATCAGGCTTGTTATTGTAAAAACACTCGCAGGAGTTTTTAAAAATACAGCCATAGCTTCAGAATATAATGTTATTAATGCTGCTACAATTATATATCTTGTTGGCTCGCCTTCAATAAAAATTCCGAGTAAAAGAAAAATAAGCCATGATATAAAGCCACCTATTGCAGTAAATAATAATTTTTTCCCTCTAATATTAAATAAAATACCAAAACCAATTGCTCCTAAGCAGCCTGTAATAACCTGAGAAATTTCAAATAAAGTCATGCTAAACCTCCAAAAAAGAGAGCACCTGTTAAAAAGCCTGCAGCTATAGCTAAGGCTGAGGTTACGGCTTCAATAACGCGCACAGTACCTGCAATATTATGACCTGTAAGTAAATCTCTAATTGCATTAGTTAATGCAACAGCAGGAATCAACACCATTATATTTCCAATCATAACCATGTCAACTTTTTCAATGACTCCAATTATTACAAATAAATAAGAAAAGACTGTAGCAATTAATGAGCAGAAAAATTTTGAAAAAATTCTTATCATATTAATTTTTTCAATAAACTTTACAACAAATCTACCAATAACACCTATAAATAAAGAAACTATTGCTTCGGTAATATTGCCGCCAAAAAAAATTGTAAAACCACCAGTAATCATTGCATATGCTAGACATTCTATTGGAAAAGAATATTTTTTACATTTTTTGATATTTTCCAATTCAATTTTAATTTCTTCTTCAGATAAATTATATGAGCATATTTTTCTTGATAAATTATTTAATAAATGAAGCTTTTCAATATTCGTATCTGCTGTTAATATTCTTCTGGTTTGTGTATATGTTTCACCATTGTCGTCATATAATGTAACAACCATACTTGAGGTTGTGGTAAAAACATCAGTACGCTTTACATTTTTAGAATTACACATTCTCCAAATACTGTCTTCAACTCTGTGAATTTCAGCACCACTAATTATCATTTCTTCACCTATATCCATTACAATTTGAAGCAAATTTTTCAAAGAATAACATCTCCAGAATATTTTTTTTGATTATAGCATATGTGGTAAAAAAGTAAATAGTAGTGCCCTGTGAGTTTTTCACAGGGCAGCATTTTTTAAAAATTTTTTATTCAGGTTTTCTTTCAAGCTTTAAAGGATAATCACCTAAATGTTTAACCTTGAAACCATTAGCTTTATACTCTTCATAATCAAAAGCATCTAATTCGTCAATAGCAAGCTTATGGAATTCGTAGAAATTGTGCCACCATTCATACCCGCTACCGAGCTCTGTGCCAAGATATGCTTCAACAATATCAATTGCCATAGCAGGAGCAACATAAAAAGCACCCATAGCAAGAACGTTTACGCCATTACCTGTAATAGCACGTAGAGCAGCCGGAACACTCTCTACTACACCAGCATGAACACCCGGACATTTGCTTGCAGCAATGTGGATACCCATTCCTGTTCCGCAGAAAATAAGAGCACGCTCAAATTCCTTTTCCGCAATCATAGAGCCAACTCTTAGTCCAACGCGGTGGAACATTAAATCAGTATCTGTATCTTCAGGTGAACGAACACCTACATCTGTTACTTCCCAGCCTTTACTCTTTAAATGAGCTACGACATGCTCTTTAAGAGGGAAACCGGCAAAATCAGCACCTACAAGAATTTGTTTGTTTTTAATTGTTTTCATAATATCTTCCTTTCAAATTGATATATTTTAACAAAAATTAATCAAGAAAAAAGTTTTTTAGATTTTCAAAGCCCTTGTGATAACGTTCGAACTTTCTATTATAAAATTCTACAGCATTTGGGTTAGGCTTTAAAACCTTGCTATAGCATACCATTTTTTCGGCAGCTTCTAAATAATCATTAAAATAACCATATCCGGTAGCAGCAAGCATACAAGCACCTATACAGCAGGTATCTTTTTCAGCCGGAATGTGAAGCTCACAGCCTGTAACATCACATGTAATTTGGCTCCAAAGCTCACTTTTTGCAGCACCGCCAACCATTTTTAATTGATGTATATCAGTACCATTAGCTGCAAATTCGGCTAGTGATTCTCTAGTTTCAAATGCGATACCTTCCATCAAAGCTCTAGCAAGATCATATTTATCATGCATGAGCTCTAAGCCTATACAGCATGCTTTAATTTCCGGAACATGATGAGGAAATCCCGAGCCTGCAAAATATGGATAAAAGAAAATATTTTCTGCAGATTCCATTCTATCCTCTGCTCTTGCATCAATAATGGGAAATTCTTCATTAACAACCTGCTTATACCATTTAAGTGCAGAACCAGCACTATTTAACGAAGTAATATTTCCGTAAAGGCCTTTAACAGGATGAACACCAGGTGCTATATGTGATTTAGTAAACAATGGCTTATCAGATACACCTAATATTACCCATGTTGTACCTGTTGATAAAAGCATTTCTCCAGGCTTTACAGCTCCGCAGCCTAAGGAAGCGCAATACTGATCGTGTGCACCATTATAAACCTTAACTGTTTCCGGTAAATTTAATTCCTTTGAAGCTTCCTTTGTCAATGTACCAACGAATGCTCCTGTAGGAAGCATTTCAGGTAATCTTTCCTTTGTAAGACCGGCAGCTTCAATTAATGTATCATCCCAATCTGCTGTTTCAACATTTATAAGCTGTCTCATTGCAGCATTAGAAGGATCAGTTACATTTTTTCCGGTTAATTTATAATTTACATATTCAACTGTAGAAACAAAGCTATAGGCATTGTTAAAGCTGTCAGGATCATGCTTTTTCATCCATAACATTCTTGCAGGGTCAAAGCAAGCTGAGCATCTCCAACCTGATCTTTCATATATTTCTTCGCCGTATTTAGCCTTCAAAGCAGCAGTTTCATCGACAGCTCTTTCATCCATCCATGTATAAGCAAGGCATAAGGGATTAAAGTTTTCATCTACAGGAAGGATAGTACCTCCTTGTGTAGATAAGGACATTGCAACAATATCATTTTTATTTGATATTGATTTAACAGCTTCATTAACTGAAAATACAACAGCCTTCCACCAGTCTTCAGCATTTTGCTCAACAACTCCGCCTTTGCCAGCAATGAGCTCATATTCTTGATAACCCTTACCACAAATCTTACCTTTTTCATCAACAATTATAGTTTTTGTACCTGTAGTACCAACATCTGTTCCAACGAAATACATTTTATCCTCCGAAAATATAAAACACTAAGCTTCCATATGAAAATTTCCATATAGAAGCTTAAAGAATAACAAATTAATTAAATTTTATAAACCTTCATATTTAAGAGCTTACCGAAATACATCATTTGCTCTGGAGTAACATCATATACTAATAAGCTATGATGTGTAGCACCATATTCACTAAGCTTTTTAAGGAAATCTTTTACAGGAATAGATGGCTTCATCCAACCTCTAATAGTTCTCTTATATTGATCATAGTCATCCTCAAAATTAAGCATTTCAACATCAGTTGCTAAAAGACAGAAGCCTTCAGCATCACGGAAAATATTAATATAAACAGCTTTTCCTGCTTTATATCTTGAATATCCCGCCATTGGAAGCACTGAATCAACATAATTAGAACCTCTTAAACGAATTTCAGGCTTATATTGTGCAACCTTGTAATTCATTTCGCCCATATGGCTCAAGAATAAAATATCATTTTTCCAATCAGGACAGAAAATTTCAACGAATGAAGCTTCACCAAAGGCTCTAATTAATGCTCCGCAGAAAACCGCATCTAATGCATCACCTTCACCAGCATAACCAATTCCTCTAGTCATAGCTTTACAAGCCTCGATAAAAGGCATTGTATCTATTCCATATGCTGGGCAAGCTTTTAAGAAGTTCATTGAAAAAGCATTAAGATTTTCTTTTTCAATCCATTTTCTCATAGCAATACATGCTCTAATATTTAATCTATATACTTCATCGTCAATTTCAATTGGGAAATCAAAATATTCTTCATTAGCCTTAATTTCTGCTTCAATTTCTTCATCTGTTACTGATTGGGTAATTTGACGCATTTCATCGCTCTTTGATTCAATAAACTCAACGCCAAAATTTTCCATCATTTCTTCTGGTGTAACGATAAAATCTCCCATTCCGGCAAAGGAACCACCAAATACACCAACCTTAGAGCCTTTCGCAGAATTAGCAGCCATGGCAGCTTTTACATATTTAACAGTTTCATCTACGACATTAGACTCTTTATAATGGCCACATGTAATAGCATATTCCTTTCTGCCTCTCTTTAGTAGATTACAAAAATCCATTACACCATGAATACCGTGGTTGTAATCTAATTCATCATTTATTGTTTGTGGTGTAAATTCGTAAGTCATTGTAGTATCCATTACAACAATTGGAAGCTTTGTATTAATCAATGCTTCAGCTGATTCAAGTGATGGAGAATATGCCATATGTAATGTTACAATACAATCTGCATTTTCATTTTCGTAATTTTCTACAGCATTTTTAAATTCGTTTGCAAGTCTGCAAAATGGTGTTCTAATAACCTCGAGTCCTTTGCTCTCTAAAATGTCAGCCATTTCATCATAAAAGGCTTCTAATCTAGGTCTTAATTCACCACAGCTGTCATCATATAGCTTAATGTAAAGCGGTAAAAATCCTATTTTAATTTTTTTCATAATAAATTCCTCCAATAATTATATATTTATGTTAAATAATTCTGCAGCATTATTGCACAGAATATCACTAATATTCTCTTTTGTTAATTTTAATTCATTTGCAGCTCTTTTAAAAGCAAGCAATTCTTCATACATAAAGCATGTTATTTCTTTTTTATCTGTTTCAACCATATGGATATCCCCGGAAACATCTCCATATAAGCCTCTTGGAACATTATTATAATATATTCCATTTTTAAATGTCCTAAACATTCTCATCTTTACTATCGGAAGATCCGAACCGAACATTAATCTTTTTGGTCCTACAGCCTCAATACATTTTATCATAGCGTTATCATATGTATTAGCTGTAAAATCAAACATCATATTTTTTGTGTTTTTAAGTATTTCAAAAGCATTTCCTAAATCCTCAGGTGTATATGCTCTTCCAATATGAGCTACTATTAGCTTAATATTAGGATATTTTTCTTCGATTTCTAATAATTGAGCTATATTAAGCGGATCATTAAGTCTTCCGGGTCTTGATATATGAAGCATTATAATCCAGCCTTTTTTATTTGCAATTTCTAAATGCTCTTTCGTTAGAAAATCAAAAATTCGGATTTCTTTATTTGGTATATAATCCGGTGAGTTATTTAAGTAAGGCTTTAAGCCTAAAAAGCCCCCTTGTTCAACCTCTTTTTCTAAAAACTCAGCACTCATGGACCAATCAGTGCAATAAAGTGCAGGTAAATTATACTCTTTTGATGCAGCTTGTGTATATTTATTTGTTTTATCAAGATCGCATTGCGGCTCACCTAATAAAACAGGCTTTACAAGCTTACTCGGAAACATGTCCTTATATGTTTGTAATAAATCTTCAATGGTATTATCCTTAGCAACCATTCCTGTCCAAGATACACAGCCTCTTATGCCAACCTTTTTGTCAAATTCTTCTTTCCATATGTGAGTATGACAATCTATTATTTTAGATGGCAGAAAGTCTTCTAATTCGTCTTTATATACCATTATATCGTAATCTGATGGTTTATATCCAAACATACATTACCTCGTTGAAATTTATATTATAAATTTTATAGTTAAACAAAAATAAAATATTTAACTATAGTAAGCGGAAAACATTTATTACTAAAAAAAGCAACAAATATCTTCCGCATCAAATTATAAATTATTCACCTATGATCATTACCTGAACAGTACGGCTTCTTGCTCTTGTTTGGTCAAAATCAATGAAATGAATATGACCGAATTCGCCTAAATCGAGCTCTCCATCGATTAATACGATTGTTTCACTTCTGCCAATGATTGACGAACGAAGATGTGCATCTGTATTATGACAGCCTCTTGCATCCTCATCATGCTCTTCAGCAAATTTTAAAGCCTTTGGTCCCGGATGTAAATACATACCCTCATGCTTGCATACAGGAATGATATCATCCATTATGTTTACTAAATCCTGCTGTAATGTCTCAAGTCCTGTAATTGATTCATCAAAAGCACATTCCTGAGTGATTACACAGCAAGTTGTATGATGAGAATAAACTACACAAATACCATTCTTTAAGCCAGAACGCTTTGTGATTGCCTTTACTTCATCTGTTACATCGTGGAAAGTACATATCTTATCATTAGATTGTAGCTTAATCGCTTCTCTATAAATCATAATTATTCTCCCATCTTCTTTAAATCATCTGCAGCTTGTCTTACAGCAGCAATCATCTCATCTATCATAGCAATAGGATCCTCAGCATTCATAATTCCAGATGCTGCACCTGCTGCTTCTGAGCCAGCCATAATAAAATCATATACCTGCTTGCCGTTTGTGATACCTGCAGCCTGTTCAACTAATATATTAGAGTCAATCTCTCTAATAGCTTGCATAACTTCTTTAACGTAGCTCATGTCACTTACGCCACCACCTGAGCCACCGATTAATTCTGTAGGCTCTGGATTAATGATATCCGGATGGAGCTGTGCAATAGCTTTTGCTTCTGCAACAGTATCAGCGCATGCAAATACTAAGAAATCTATTTCGTTTGCTCTATCAATAGTTGCTTTTATTTGTGGAAGAGACATAGGCTTTTCACAATGGTTTACAACTACCCCTACGGCTCCTGCAGCCTTTAATGCTTCAGGAAGAACATCTGCCATGCCTCTGCCAGGACGAAGTGTATCCATATATGGAGCTAATACAATAAGATTTTTTGTATTTTGAACAACATTTCTAATCTCTACAGCAGGGCAAATAAAAAGTACATCAATATCATACTTTTCAGCCGCTGCGTCTGCTGCCTTTGCATACTCTAAAACCTTGTCACCATATATATAATTTTTTGTACCTATTTCAAAATAAGGTGTTCTAATTTTTCTTTTCATGTCTATATTGCCTCGATGAGATTATCTCTTAAGTTGAAGATCATAGTGAGGATCATATGCCTTTTCTTCATCTGTATATTTACGAAGTGTATTAACAACCTCACCGTTGTTAAACTTACGATCTTCTACATCCTCTGTAGTACCCATAATAGTAACATTTAATTGTCTACGACGAGCTCTAACATGATCCCAGTCTACAAAGTAAATATGTGCAAATTCTCCGCCATCAAGCTCACCATCTTTAATTGTCATAACCTCGCTACGGCCAAAGAATACACTTCTTAAATGTCCGTCTGTATTCATGCTTGTGAAGTCGCCTGGCTCATCAACGTAACGACCAAATTGTGTATGAATTGGTCCTGGATGACGATATTGATGCTCTTCAGCAAAATCAGGAGCAATTTTTCTCATAATATCAAGAAGGTCATGTTGTAAATATTCGATATCAAATGAATCGATGTCATGTGAACATTCTTGAATCATTACACAGCAAGTTGTATGATGTGATGCAAGATTACATGTACCATTTTTTACGCCTGATGCTTTAACAATTTCTATAACTTCCTTTGATACATCGTGAAATGTTGGTATCCAACCTCTAGATTGTAATTCAATTTCCTTCTGATAAACTTTAAATTCCATAAAAAATTCCTCCGTATAATAATATTTTATCTACTTTGATTCACAGGTAATGAAATTTTCCTGCATATACCAAAGAATAACACTTTTAAGTGTTTACGTCAATACAATTAAATTAATGTCAGTACACAATATACTGACATCAATTATATAAACTATCATTTATTTTGTGGTTTATATTTACCACTTGAGTATGGATTCTTATTTGGTCTTGCTTCACTTGTTTCGTTTGAGCAGGATGCTGCCCATCCTATAAAATACATCCAACCAATCATTATAATTAACCATAAAGCAAGTGCTGCAACAAACCACCAAATAGAAATATCAAATATAAAATGACACGCTAATAAAATCCATGCAGGAATAGACCATTCAATATTCAACACAATATTAATTAATAAGCAGGCAAAAAAGCCTAAATGAGTCTTTGATGTTTTTCTCATGTTATCTCTATCACCTTTCAAGCAATTATATTTTAAAATCAGCCGATTTATTTTATTATATAAATCGGCTGAAAAGGGTTAATTAATTATCAAACAATATCTCCTGAATCAAATGGGTCTCCACATTCCGGGCAGAATTTAGGAGCTTTTGTAGGATCAGCAGGCTCCCAGCCACATTTATCGCATTTATATTGTGGAACACCTTCCGGCTTTTTTGCTCCACATTGCTGGCAGAACTTTCCTTTATTTACAGATCCACATGTGCAGGTCCATCCATCAGCCTGTGCTGGCTTTGGAGCTCCACACTCAGGACAGAATTTACCACTTGTGACTGCACCACATGCGCATTTCCAACCTCCTTCGACAATCTGAGGTTCAGGCTTTGCCTTACCACAATTAGGACAGAACTTTCCGTTTACATTTGCACCACACGCGCATGTCCAAGTATTTGTTGCTGGTACAGAATTTTGAGCTTGTTGTTGCATTTGTTGCTGCTGTTGCATTTTCATTTGCTCTTCCTGAACTGCTTGATTATAGAAACTTTGAGCAGCATTAAAGCCACCACCCATTCCACCAGCATTCATTGCCATTCCCATGCCCATAAAGCCCGTCATTGCACCTGCGGTATTTCCGGCTGCAATTTCCATAGCATTAGCTGAGGCTGTTGTCATTCTTCCTGCCATTGCTCTTGCATTTGAACCATATGAAGCAGAACTCTCAAATTCATTAATTATCTTCATATCCTCAGGTGTTAAGCTTATAGGATTAAGTGTGATTTTTTCTATTGAAATACCACGTGTTTCTATCCAATCTGTCTTAAGAGTTTCATTCATTGCATCCTTGAGCTCTTTTGTCTTACCTGAAAGCTGTGCTGGCTTTAATTCCATATCAGATAAAACACCAAAAGCAGGAATTAAAGCATCTATAAATTCGCCCTTTAGTTGTTCATCAATTTCCTCTCTTCTATATTCGTCTGCAACATTACCACATACTCTTGTATAAAATAGGAGAGGATCTTTTAGAATATATGAATACATACCGTTACATCTTACATTAACAGTTCTCGAAAGTCCAAGCTCTTTATTTTTGATTTCAAACATAATTGGAGTTGGTGTGCCGAATTTATTTCCCATAATTTCTTTTGTATTAAAGTAATAAACTCTTTGATCCTTGCCTGTATCTCCACCATAAGCAAAACGCTTACCGAATGTTTTAAAGGATTGAATAATACTTTCACCTAAGCTTCCTGAAAATATTGAAGGCTCTGTAGATGAATCGTATGTAAACTCACCCGGCTCTGCACAAACCTCAACAATCTTACCCTGCTCAACAATAATCATACACTGTCCATCAGCAACAGCTATTCCTGAGCCGTTAGAGATAATATTATCATTTGCTTTTGTATTTGAAGAACGTCCACTTACACGTTTTTGACCTTTTTTCATTAATACATCCATTTCTATTGCGTCGCAATAGAAAAATTCTTTCCATTGATCTGCCAACATTCCTCCGGCAGAACCTAATGCAGCTTTAATTAAACCCATATTAAAAACCCCTTTTAACAATAATTTAATATTTTTATTTTATAAATAAATGTACTATTTTGTCAAGACAATTTTTGATTAATATCTATAAGCTTTAATGTTACAAAAACAACAATAAATACATATTAAAGCATTAATATGTTTGTTAACAAAACGGGCCTTGAAGTTATATATGACTTCAAGGCCCCTGAGGAGATATTAGAAAATAAATTACTTTTTAATTGATCTTTGAATAAGCTTAACAATTTCAACTATTGGAATAATAGAAACAGCAAGCCCCATTGCAATAGCATAATGCATAAGGTCTAGTTGAGCAAATTCAAAAACTTCGGCAAGGAAAGGAACTTCAATAACAGCAGTTGTTAAAATTAAGCTTAATATTGCAGCTCCCCATAAAATCTTATTGTG
Organism: Candidatus Egerieisoma sp.; assembly: GCA_045580735.1. GTDB lineage: Bacteria > Bacillota > Clostridia > UBA1212 > UBA1255 > Egerieisoma. The sequence continues at coordinate 46,908 of JAZNOJ010000053.1, forward strand.
AGATTTAAGCTTGAAAATACTACCTCTTTGGCTTCTCATATTAAAGCTATGGAAGATTTCTGCCATGCTCATTGTTAAGAAAGCCATTGTAATTCCACCATCATATTTAGGATGTTCTATTGGGAAAACATACTTACCAATTAAATAAGCTGTAATTGTTAAAGCAGAAACTAACATTCCTTGATATAATACATCTATACCCAAGCCACCTGCAAAAATACCATCTTTAGGATTACGTGGTTTTCTTTCCATCAAATCAGGTTCGCCCTTTTCAACGCCTAATGCAAGAGCCGGCAAACAGTCTGTAATCAAGTTAATCCACAATAAATGCACAGGCTTTAATATTGTAAAACTGAATATACTTGAAATAAATACACTCAATACCTCACTCATATTAGAGCCCAACAGGAACTGAATTGCTTTTCTGATATTATCATAAATACGACGACCTTCGCCTACAGCACCAACTATAGTAGCAAAGTTATCATCTGCAAGAACCATGTCTGCAACGTTCTTTGTAACGTCAGTACCTGTAATACCCATTCCTATACCAATGTCAGCACTCTTGATACTCGGAGCATCATTTACACCGTCACCTGTCATGGCGGTAATATAACCATTTTTACGCCAAGCATTTACAATACGAGTTTTATGTTCAGGCTGAACTCTTGCGTATACACCAAATTCAGTTATTCTCTTATCTAGCTCTTCATCACTAATTTCATTAAGCTCTGCGCCTGTAATTGCCTGCGTTGAATCTTCAATGATACCAAGCTCCTTTGCTATTGCAATAGCTGTATCCTTATGGTCACCTGTAATCATTACAGCTCTAATTCCTGCACTCTTACATTCTACAATAGCATCCTTAACCTCAGGACGAATTGGGTCAATCATTCCTGTAAGACCTATAAATGTCAAATCACATTCAGCGCTTTCGGTTGTAGGTTCAGCAGGACAAGCATCATATTCACGCATAGAAGCACAAAGAACACGAAGTGCCTTATCAGCCATTAATTTATTGGCAGCTAGAATCTTATTTCTAAAAACGTCAGTCATCGGAAGTATTTGTCCGTTTTCGATATAATTAGTACAACGCTTTAAAATTTCATCCGGAGCACCCTTTGTATATTGAATAATTTTTCCATTATTTTCATGGAAGGTTGACATCATTTTACGCATTGAATCAAAAGGTATTTCCTGAACTCTGGGATATTCCTTTTTCATGTCATCCTTATTCATTGATAAAGAATATGCATAATTAACTAGCGCACACTCAGTAGGCTCACCAGTAGCTTCCTTCTTTTCTGGATCTATTTCGGCATCACTGCAAAGAGCCATTGCTCTAGCTAAAAGCTGTTCATCATCACCAAAATGATCAACAACTGTCATTTTATTTTGTGTAAGTGTACCTGTTTTATCGCTACAAATAATTTGTGCACAGCCGAGTGTTTCAACTGCAGTTAATTTTCTTATGATTGCATTTCTTTTAGACATCTTTGTAACGCCTATTGAAAGTACAATCGTAACAACCGTAGCTAAGCCCTCAGGAATAGCAGCAACTGCCAAGCTTACAGCTACCATAAATGAATCTAAAATTGGTTTAAATTCAAACTTACCTGCTTTAATAATATTAAATCCGAAAATAAATACGCATATTCCCAATACTAACCAGGTTAAAATTTTACTAAGCTGTGAAAGCTTAATTTGGAGAGGTGTTTTTCCCTCTTCTGCTAAAGTCAGGGCATCAGCAATCTTACCCATTTCAGTATTCATACCAGTATCAGTAACAACAGCCTTACCACGACCATATACAACCGTACTACCCATGTACATCATATTTTTACGATCACCTAATGGTATTTCCTTGCCAGTTGAATCTTCAGAAATAGTTTCAGCAAACTTGTTAACCGGTACACTCTCACCAGTAAGAGCAGCTTCTTCAATCTTTAGGCTGGCCGATTCTATAATTCTTCCGTCAGCAGGAACAGCATCACCTGCTTCAAGTAAAACGATATCACCAGGTACTAAATCTTCACTTTTAACTATTGTCAAGTGACCATTTCTCATGACCTTACTTGTTGCAGCAGACATTTCCTGAAGAGCCTCAATGGCAGCTTCGGCCTTACTTTCTTGAACAACGCCTAAAATTGCATTAATCAAAACAACAATCATAATAATTACTACGTCTGCATAACCTTCTCCATTTTCAATTGTAGCTGTAATTGCAGAAATAGCAGCAGCAACAATTAATATAATAATCATTGGATCCGCAAGCTGTTGTAAAAATCTTTTAATTAAAGAAGTCTTTTTAGCTTCCTTAAGCTTATTTTTACCATATTTTTCTTCTCGCTTCGCAGCTTCTTCGTTAGAAAGTCCATCAGCAGATGTTTCAAGAGACTTCAAAATTTCTTCTGAATCCTTTAAATAGTGTTTCATTTTCGAGAATCCTTTCCGTTTATTATTTCTCATAAAAAAACTCACGGACATATGTTGTAGTGCATACATCCATGAGTCTGGTTATTTAATCCAAGCCAAGCCAAACAGGCTGAGTGTTGAACTTGAACCGTATAATGAAAATATACCATCATACGCTAACTACTCCCTCATGTGTGAGTTCGTTTATTTTTCTAGTATACTCTATCAAAATTATTTGTCAAACTTTTTTTATAAAAAGAAGTTTAAAAGGCCGTCATTAGGCTTGATTATACTTTTTCGCTATAGTAAAATAGCTTAAATAAATTATAAACTTTATTTGAAGGGATAAATTATAAAATGAAAACAGCACTAATTGGTCTTGGACGTATTGGGTGGCATTTTCACCTACAAGAAATACTTAATCATAAAGAATATTCTTTATGCGCTGTAGTTGATACAAGCCTCGAGCGTCTAAAAGAAGCTAAAGAAAAATATGGAATCAATGGATATCAAGATTATCAAGAAATGCTTGAAAAGGAAAAACCACAGCTTACAGTAATTGCGTCACCCACAATATTCCACGAGGAGCATGCAATCAAAGCTATGGAGCAGGGCTCTGATGTAATCTTAGATAAGCCAATGGCGCAAAATGAAGAATCAGCAAAAAGAATTTATGACGCACATATAAAATTAAATAAAAAGCTCATTATTTATCAGCCACACAGATTCACAGCAGAGGCTGTCGTTGCTAAAGAAATAATAGAAAGCGGAAAGCTTGGACCATTATTTGACATAAAAAAAGCATGCGTTGGATATTCCAGAAGAAACGATTGGCAAGCATTTAAGGATTTAGGTGGTGGCATGATGATGAATTATGGCGCACACTATATTGACCAGCTTATATATTTGTCAAACGAAAAGGTTATAGAAACATATAGCATAACAAATAAAGTAGCCTCATTAGGTGATGCAGAGGACGTTGTAAAGCTAGTAATGAAAACAGACAAAGGTACAATATTGGATATCGATATAAGCCAAGCCTCTGCAATAATACTCCCCTCTCTAGTTATTTATGGAGAATATGGTGCCGCATTATTGAAAGAAGATATACATGGTCTTTGTTTTAATTTAAAATATTTTGACCCTAATAAATTACCACAAAAGACTGTATCAAGAAAAATGGAGGCTGAAGGTAGAGCATATCCATCAGAATCAATCAATTGGATTGAAGAGACAATCCCTGTATCAAATGATAAAGCAAAAAGCTTCTATAAAGAATGTTACGGTTACTTTTCAGGTACAGACGCTTCTCCTATCCCAGTTAACGAAACGATGGAAGTGATGAGAATACTTGCGCTTCAGTAAAGGAAGTTGATTTTATGAAAAAAGCAATAGACCATTACAAATATTTACATCAGCATCCTGAGCTTTCAGAAAATGAATTTAATACAGCAAAATACGTATATGATGCTCTTATCGAATACGGCTATAAGAGCGTAATGTTGACTGAAAATGGTGTTTATGCAGATTTGATAGTTAATACAAATAATCCTTACGTCATTTTCCGAGCAGATATGGATGCTCTTCCACTCAAGGAAGAAAGCCCTGTTTCATATAAATCTAAAATTGATGGAGTTATGCATGCTTGTGGACACGATAGTCACACTGCCATGTTATTAGAGGCTGCTTATCATCTTCATAATTCAAAGCTTCCATTTAACATAAGATTTATATTTCAACCTGCAGAAGAAGGAACTAAAGGTGCTAGAGCGTTGATTTCAAAGGGTGTACTTCCCCAAAATTTAAAAGCTGCCTTTTCTATTCACGTATGGCCAGATATACCCAAAGCAAAAATTGCAACAAAAACCGGACCGATTATGGCCTCAGGCGATTTATTACGTATTAATTGCTATGGAAAAAGTGCACATTGCTCTAAAAGAGAAAAAGGCTCTGATGCATTAATGACAGCAATTGAAATTGCCTCTAAATTCGATGAGATTGAAAAATCCGTCAATGATGAGTTAATATTATTTTGCGGAAGCCTTCACGGAGGTTCAAGTCACAACATAGTTGTAAATGAAGCATATATAAGAGGAGCACTAAGAACCTTTTCAGAAGAAACAAGAAGTAATATATTAAATAAAATAAAACATGAAATAAAGAAAATCGGTGAAAAATTTAATGTACAAACAGAGTTAATATTAGAAAGCCAATCTCCTGTTGTAATAAATGATGAAACAATTGTAAAACAAATATTTGATATTTTTCCCGATGCTTACTGCCTGGATGCTCCAACGTATGCAGCAGAAGACTTTTCATATTATTTACAGCATTGCAAAGGAGCAGAGCTTTGGTTAGGTCTCGGTGAATCTGTACCGCTTCACGATAATCGCTTTTATGTCCCTGAAGAAATTCTCCCCTACGGTGTAAATGCATGGATAAAAATCGCCAATAATATCAAAATATAATGTCAAATTAAAAAATATAAAGGAGTTAATATCATGATTGAAAATTCTAAAAACATTGTTCTCAACGAAGAAGCACTCAACGAGCTACTTACTACACCTTCTGATGGTCTTATCGAGGATATCGCAAAAATTAAAGGTGATATAATGGTTCTTGGTGCAGGTGGAAAGATGGGTCCTGACATTTGTATTCTAGCAAAAAAAGCAATTGACAAAGCTGGAATAAATAAAAATGTATATGCTGTATCAAGATTTTCAGAAAAAGCAGCCGCACAAAGATTAGAAGCCTTTGGTATAAAAGTTATTTCTGCTGATTTATCTGAGGATGGTGCTTTAGAAAAATTACCGGATTGTGAAAATATCATTTTTATGGCTGGTAAAAAGTTTGGCACAAATGGAAGTGAATATCTTACATGGGGAATGAATTCTTGGCTTCCATGTATGACCGCCAGAAGATTTTCGAAATCAAATTTCGTTGTTTTCTCAAGCGGAAATATTTATCCAAAAGTACCAACTTGTAGTGGAGGTGCTACTGAAGAAACTCCAACATACCCTATAGGAGAATACTGTATGTCCTGCTTGGCTAGAGAAAGAGCCTTTGAATATGCTGCAAAAACGCGTGGTGCTAAAGTATGTATAATGCGTTTAAATTATGCAATAGATTTACGTTATGGTGTTCTTCATGATATTTCTCAAACAATATTGTCCGGAAAGCCTGTTGATTTAGCTGCAATGCCAAGCTTTAATTGCATATGGCAAAAGGATGCGAATGAAGCAGCTATAAGATTATTGCTACATACAAGTGAAGAAATGAATATAGTTAATGTAACAGGACCTGAAACTGCCGGTGTTAAACAAACAGCAATATTACTCGCAAAAGCACTGGGAAAGGAAGTTACATTTATTGGAGAGGAAGCCTCAACAGCATATCTAAACAATGCCGGAAAAATGTTTAAAATGTTTGGGTATCCAACATATTCACTCGATAAATTAATTGAAATGCAAGCTGCATGGCTTTTAAACGGTGGAAGAAGCCTCGGTAAGCCTACACATTTTGAAGAAAGGAATGGAAATTATTAATGGACAGACATATAGAAGCTTTAAAAATATTACACAAAGGAACAGTCATTCCTGCTATTCCACTAGCGCTAACCAACGAACGAAAATTCGATGAAGAAAGCCAACGTAGAATGGTGCGATATTATTTAGCCGCAGGCTCAGGTGGTATAGCAGCTGCAGTTCATAGCACACAATTTGAAATTAGAGAGCCTCAACATAACTTATTTGAGCCTGTATTAAGGGCTGTAGCAGAGGAAGTAGACAAATTTGAGGCTAAAAACGGAAAAACAATAATTCGTATCTCCGGTGTATGTGGCCTTAAAGAGCAAGCTACAAAGGAAGCAGAGCTAGCAAAAAAATATGGCTACGATGCTGTTCTTTTAAGTCCAGGTGGCTTAAATCATTTATCTGAAGAAGAATTATTAGAAAGAACAGAAGCTGTTTCAAAGGTTCTGCCGGTAATTGGTTTTTATCTTCAAGAAGCTGTAGGAGGCAGAAAGCTGAGTAAAAATTACTGGAAAGAGCTTGCAAATATTGAAAATGTTGTTGCAATAAAATGTGCATGCTTCGATAGATATTGTACACAAGACCTTGTTAAAGGCGTGATGGAGTCAAATCGTTGTGAAGCTGTTGCACTTTACACAGGAAACGACGATCATATTGTTACTGATTTATTAACCCCTTTCACATTAGAATCAAATACAGGTGTAAAGCAAAAACACTTTGTAGGCGGTCTTTTAGGACAATGGTCAGTATGGACAAAAAAAGCTGTTGAAATATTTGAAAAATGTGTGAAAGCAAGAGAATCAGGTTGTATTCCAACTGAGCTTTTAAATATTGGTGAGCATTTAACAGAGTGTAATGGTGCTGTATTTGATGTAGCAAATAAGTTTGCAGGCTGTATTCCCGGTCTTCATTATGTACTCATGAAGCAAGGCTTGATGAAAGGAACATGGTGTCTGAATCCTAATGAAATCCTCTCCCCTTGTCAAGCTGAGGAAATTGACAGAGTAGCCAAGGCTTATCCAGAAATAATTGATGATGATTTTGTAAAAGATTTTCTTAAAAATGACTAATTAATATAGTTCTAATCAATAAAAAAGCTGCCTAATACATGTAATGTGTTAGACAGCTTTTTAATATTCTTTTTTATCAATCAAAAAAACCAAGTGTTATCAATGCCTTCATCGCTCTATCAATATACCCTTCATCGATAAGCGGCCAGTTAAAGCCCAGACGATACAAAGCCTTAATGGTAAACTCATTTTCTTTTCCAATCATTCTGTATGACTTATCATGAGTATTATAAGAAATTAAAGCAGATATTGACATATTACGTTCTTCATCAGATAAGCCTTCTGTAAAGAATTTATTAAATTCCTCTTCATCGACGATTTTAATATTTATTGAGTTTTTCCTTAACACCTCTAATACATTAAACATATGAACAGTATGACAGCTATAGGTATGAAATACTGTGTATTTATCAGGAGCTCCGGCAAGAGTAATAATTGCCTTTGCAGTATAATCCACAGGTGAAAACTCTGCCCTCATATCCAGACTACCAATCGGAAATGCCCCAATTGCGTAATATGCCTTTATTCTATTCATAAATCCATTTGTATTAAAGTTTGCCTGGAACTCACCATCCGCCTCTCTGCTCATAAGGTTTCCGACTCTCATAATCTTGCCACGTAAGCCTTTTTCTTTTATTGCACTTAGAACAGCCTTTTCTGCTTTCCATTTTGTATAAGCATATTTATTATCAATCATTTGCCCAAAGTCCAGCATATTCTCTCTTAGCTCAATTGTATTTGGTAAGCTATCATTTACATTTGCACCAGCTATACTCGTTGTTGATACCTGTACAAGCTTTTTATTAAGAACAGCACATATTTCTATAAGATTTTCAACTCCATTAAAATTAATTTTTTCCAGAATATCATCCGATGTAAAATGCTTAACACATGCTGCACAATTAATAATTGTATCAAATTCAATTTGCTTTAAAGAATCAAGAAGCTTTTTATCTGTAATATCTCCATTAACAACAATTATTTTATCTCCGAAAAGCTCTTCCATTGGATCATCGAAATAATACATAAGAAGTGTCTTTAATCGTGCCTCTGCTGATGTTTTCTTTCCTGGTCTTACCAGACAATAAATTTTTGGTGTACCCGCCTCTATTAATTGTTTAACAACGTGTATTCCTAAAAATCCGGTTGAACCAGCAACCAAAACGTTTCCTATATCAGAATATGTGATATTTACCGCTTCAGTAGGAATATTATATTTCAATACATCATAAAGATTCTCTTCGTTTAATGAAAAAGCTTCAAGCATGTTATCAGCTTTTTTAGAAGCATTGTTGCTTTGAGTATCTATTTTTATCTCTCTTGAAGTACCACGCTGCTTCATAACAAACTCTGATAGCTTTTGAGGTGTTGAATAATCAAATACATCCTTATAAACAACAGGAATATTTTCAACCATACATTTCATTGCAATCTTTGATGCTAATAGTGAAGTGCCACCTAATAAAAAGAAATCATCATCTGCAAATACCTCATCTATACCTAGCACCTGTGCGAACATATCACAAAATCTCTTTTCAGTATCATTTGTCGGCTTTACTCCCGCATTGCTTCGTGTTGAAATAACAGGCTCCGGAAGAGCTTTTTTATTAACTTTTCCATTTTGAGTCATTGGCATCTTATCTAGCTTCATGAATACTGACGGAACCATATATTCTGTCAATGATTTTTTCAAATATGAAACAAGTTCATTTTCGTCAACATTTTCCTTGGCTGTATAATATCCACATAAGAATTGACCCTGCGCCTCACTTCCTTTTAACAAAACAACACTTTGATTAATAGCTTCAAAAGAATTCATCGCACCTTCAATCTCATCAAGCTCAACTCTTAAACCTCTTAGCTTAACCTGATTATCCATTCTTCCCATAAATAATATTTTACCTTCAAAATTATAACGTGCCATATCTCCGCTTTTGTAGGCAGGCATATCATTATATTTGAAAAACTTTTCATTTGTAAGCTCGTCATTTCCAACGTATCCACGTCCTACACCAGCCCCGGTAATTGTTAGCTCACCGGGTGCATAAGGTGGTAAGCAATTGCCGTTTTTATCTAGAATATAAACACCGGCATTTGCAAGAGGTCCGCCAATAGTAATATAATCACTCGTTATATGGTCAATTGTAGCTGATACTGTAATTTCAGTTGGTCCGTAGCTATTGCTTATATCAGCCATAACACCTGCAGCTCGAAGCTTTTTATATAAAGAGGCTGGAAATGCTTCAGCACCAATTACCATATATTTTATCTTACATAAAGCTTCATGTGTTTGTGGTATATCAAGCATATTGTTCATATATGATGGTGTGCATTTGATAACATCAACATTATTTCTAATAAGCATATTTGCAAGTAAAATAGGATTGTGAATTTCTTCCTCAGTCGCCATAGCTACTGTAGCTCCATTATATAAAGGAGCCATTTCCTCAACAATTGAAACATCAAAGGTTAACGCTGCTAATGCAAGAACAACTCTTTCACTATTTGCAAATTCCTTATAGCCGTAAGCTTTTGGATTATTTTTATTATTCATTACAAAGTTTGTAAGATTTCTATGCTCAATCATTACTCCCTTAGGCTTACCGGTAGAACCTGATGTAAAAATACAATAAGCAAGATTATTAGGATTAATTAGTACGTTTGGATTACTAATTTCATCTGACTTAAGTATATCTTCTATACATAAAGCTCTATACTGCGAAAACAACTCAGTTCTGTTTTTTAATACATCATTTGTAGTAATAATGATTTTAGCATTTGCCCCGGAAAGAATATAACCTATTCTTTCGTCAGGATATTCAGGAGAAATAGGAACAAATGCACCGCCGGATTTTAATACTCCTTGCCGTGCAGCATATGCATTAATACATCTTGGCATAATAACTGCTATCTTATTTTCAGGTTGAACGCCCTCGGAAATCAATGTATTTGCAACTCTGTTTGCATTTTCATTTAATTCTCTATAAGTAATACTTTGATTTTCACATATAACTGCAAGCTTTTCAGGATTATTCTCAACTGAACGCTCAAAAAGCTTATTTGCAGTAATAGGTTCATTTGTAGTTTCTGTATCATTAAAGCTCTTAATCATTGATGCTGCATTATCTGAAAGTATAGATACTTCCTTAAGCTTCTTTTTGTTTACAAATTCTGTCATTGCCTTTTCAAGAGCTTCCATAAAGCCTTCAATATATTTTCTACTAAATTTACCAGCGTTATATTCACAAACCCAACAAATTTTTCCATTTTTCAAAAATACATTTACGTTTAATGGTGCTTTTGCACTGTCTAAGCTTAGCTCTATCATTTTAGCAGGTTCACTGCACAAGGAATCAAAAACGAACTCACTTCCTTGATAAGCAAACATTACATCAGCCCTTGCACCAAGCTCCCTGCTTATTTCTGCAAATGAATATATATCATATGTCATGCTATCTAAGAGCTGTTTTCCAACTTGTGCAACATATTCATTTACCAGCTTTTGAGAATCTTCTATATTAATTACTACAGGTAATGTTTTTACAAGCATTGAGATAGTATTTGTTAATCTTGAATCACTTCTGCCATTATAAATACTTGCAAAAGATAATATTTCATTACCATTATATTTTGATAGTACAAAGCCAAATACGGCAGTAAAAAACGCATTCATACCAAGCTTATTTACATCACAATAATATTTAACATCCTCTGCAGTAAGAGCACTACTAATATATTCAAATGATTCTGCCTTCTGTAATTCATTCTTTTTTACATCACCAAGCGGCAAGCTTTCTTTTTCTGCATCAGCTAAAAGCGACTTATAATAATTTTTAGCCTTTTCAAAGAAACTACTCTTACGAAGTGTACTTTCATTTAATACAACCTCATAACCACTATATTTTTCTATTTCCAAAGTTTCTTCCTTATATGCTTTTGATATATCATTTAAGAAAATAAGCATAGATGAACCATCACTAATAATATGATGCATTTCTATTAAAATATATAATTTATCGGCATCTATAATTTTAACTCTAAATAAGCTGCCGCCAATTAGCTTAAATGGTTTTACAAGATTATCTTTTATCTCCTCTAACGATGAAGCCTTTATAATTTCAATAGAAGCTTCATCAAATGAATAATCTCCGTCCATTCTTCTCTGTCTTAAATCACCCTCCTCGTTCAAAAACATACGAGTTTTTATATATGGATGTGCATTAACTGCTGCGACAACTGCTGACTTAAGCTTATCTATATCCAAATTTCTGCTTATTTCAAGTAAAACCGGAATATTATAAACTGTAGCATCAGGCTTAGAAACTGACTCGACATAAATACCTTCCTGTGTTTTAGAAATTGCGTAGTCATTTAATATTTCAAACTTTTCTTCCTCAACACTATTAGCAAAAAATTCTTCCAGCTTAAGAATTGTATCATTTTCCTTCAAATCAGAAGTTTTAACATTAAAATTAAATTCCTCGGATAATGCTACATTAAGTCTAACTGCTCCAATAGAAGTAAGGCCAGCTTCATAGATATTTGTTTTTATTCCAAACTCCTTATGACCAACAACCTCTGAAATACAATCAAAAAGTCTCTGCTGAATATCATTTTGCGGAGGTATTGCATCTACAGCTTTTCTTTTCGGAACTGGCAACGCTCTTTTATTAACCTTTTGATTTTGATTATATGGAATAGCAGAAATTTGCATAGTTACAGCAGGTACCATATAAGGTGGCTTCTCTTCTAAAATAAAGCTGTTTAGAGCATCAATATCAATTTCCTCATCAGAAACAATATATGCAGCAATATATTTTCCACCTGAAGGTTCTTCAAAGGCAGCTACTGTCGCATCCCTTATACCTTCAAAACGTCGTATAACCTCTTCTACCTCAGTAAGCTCAATTCTAAAGCCTCTTATTTTAACCTGTGCATCTCTACGACCAATAAATTGAATTTTTCCATCACCCATATATCTTACTATATCGCCTGTATGGTAAACTCTGCTATAATCTTCATCATCAGAAAAAGGATTATTAGTAAATGCTGCTGCTGTTTGTTCAGGTCTATTTAAGTACCCTCTTGAAACCTGAGGTCCGGAAATCCATAGCTCACCAACAGCACCTACCGGAAGTAGCTTGCCATTAGAATCGGTCACGTAAAGCTTAATATTATCTGTTGCTTTTCCGATAGGAACATCAATATATTTTTTATCAACATGAAATGCTGTCATAAATACAGTACACTCTGTAGGACCATACGCGTTATACAAAGCATATTTTTCAGGAGGATTTACTGGTACAAGCTTTTCACCACCCACAAGCAAATACTTTAATTTTTCAGGTGCCTGCATTAATGCAAATTGCCTTCCAACCTGAGTTGTAATAAATGCGTTCGTTACATTCTCTTTTGTATATAATTCTTGTAAAGCTTTTAAATCTAATCTTAATGCTTCAGAAACTATTAATACAGTTGCACCTGCAGTTAAAGTTGGATATAAATCCATCATGCAAGCATCAAAGCCATAGCTGGCATATGCAGCAGCAACGGAATTTTGTGTAAGCTCAAATTTTGTTCTAAAATAATCACAAAAAGCAATTAAATTTCTATGCTCAAGCATTACGCCCTTAGGAAGCCCTGTAGAACCTGATGTATAAAGCATAATAAATAAATCTTCAGGTTTTGGTAATCTAAGCTCTACATCTAAGTCCTTCATATTTTCAATTTCAGAAAGCATTATTCTTCTGCCTTTAAATTCATCGTTAATGATAGAATCATATTCAGGTACTGTTATTAATATTTTTGCATTTGAATCTTGTACCATTAAATTCAGTCTTTCCGGAGGATAAGTCGGATCTAATGGTAAATATGCACAGCATGCCTTTAAAATACCCATCGAGCATAGAACTATATATTCACTTCTAGGTATAAGAACTGCAATTACATCCTCTTTACCTACTCCCATAATATTCAAATTCTTTGCTAATTTATCAGATATTAAATCTACATCTTTATATGTTAATCTCTTTTCTTCATATATTACTGCAATGCTTTCAGGTGATTTTTTAACATTATTTTTAAACAATTCAACTATTGTTGCATTTTTATCATATGCTTTATGTGTAATATTAAACTTATCTATTTCCTTTCTGAGCGCAGCATCAATTAATTCAATATCATTTAATTTTTCTAATGCCAACATTCCCTTTACGATTGATATAAACATACTAGCAAGACTGTTCATTATTTCTTTACTGTAAAGCTCAGAGCGATAATTTATAATAACCTCATACGAATCCTTACCCTTTAAAACCATTACATTTATATCAAATTGCACATCCCCTGTTTCGGGATTAACAATAGGGCAATATTCATTTTCTATCATAGCACCATTAAGTAAATCAGCTTGATAAACAAAAGCAATATCTGCTCTTATAGAATATTGTGATGCAAGCTCTCCAAAGGATATGCAGTCATGCTTCATTGTTTCAAAGAAATAATTCTGCGTGTTTTTTAAATATTCCTTTACACTCATGCTTTCATCAAATTCAAAAAACAAAGGCAATGTTTTTACAAACATACCTACTGAATTTTCCAATCTAGAATCATGTCTTCCATTATTTACTGTACAGAATATAGAATCCCTTGCACCATTAAATTTAGCAAGAGCATAAGCAAAAGCACCAAGAAACAGTGTATTTTCTGTAATACCATTATTTCTGACAAAATGTATAACCTCTCGAATTTTAACATCCTCATTTAAAGAAACACTTAGCTTTCCAGCACCCTTATCAGTCTTTAATACAATATCGGGAACAGGTCTGGAATCAGCATCTACTGCGCTAAGCTTATTTTCAAAATACTTCTGTGCTTCCTTATACTCCTTAGTATCCTTTAACACTTCCTCATACCTTGATATATCAAAAATTGTCAATTCTTCTGTCTTGATTTCTTTTCCATTATACACATCTGCAATTTGATTCATTAATACTTTTACTGAGCTTCCATCAAAAACAATGTGATGTATATCAAAAATAAAATATATTTTTTTATCACATTTTAAAATTTCCGCACGCCAAAGAGGACCATCTTTTAAATTAAATGGTTTTATAAATTCGTTTAGATATTCTTCAAAATTACTAATTTCTTTAATTTCGATGTTCGCATTAACATTTGATAAAACCATCTGTGGTGTGTTATCAACAGTAATTCCTAAAACCTTATGGTTATTAAAAACATAATTTATAGCATTTGCAAGCTTATTAACATCTACATTATTTGGCAAAATGCAATACATAGGAATATTATACATTTTCGATTCAGGCTCATTTATACATTCTAAATATACACCCAACTGTGATTCGGTAAGAGGATATACATCTAAAAGCTCATCCTCATGCTCTATTAAAGCTTTAGAGCTATCTGCTTCAATTAATTCTGATATTTTTTCGATAGTTCTTCCCATCAAAATGTGACTTGGTAAAAGTCCTTCAATATTAGCTTCTGATATAAGTGCAAGCACCTTTATTGAATCACCGCCAAGACTTATAAAATCATCTTTTATGCCAATTTTTCCGCATCCTAATACTTTCTCAACACTTTTACAAAGCTTAATTTGAATATCATTTTCAGGAGCAACATATGCCTCCTTGTAATCATCTATTTTAGGTGCTTTTAATGCATTTCTATCAAGCTTTCCGTTTACATTTTTAGGCATTTCATCAAGCTTTTTAAAAAATCTAGGTATCATATAATCCGGTATAGAATCTTTAAGTTTTGCATGAATAACACTTTGAGATACATTATTATTCGATGTATAAAAAGCTGCAAGATATGTCTGTCCCATATTGTCATTAAATGCCTTAACAACTGAATTTGTGATTCCCTCTATACTATTTAGCAGATTTTCAATTTCAAGTGTTTCTACTCTTTGCCCATTTATTTTTACCATCCAATCCTTACGATTAGAATAAACAAGATTTCCGTTATCATCAAAATAACCCATATCTCCTGTATGAACAAGTACACTTCCATCCTCTTGCTTTATAACCTTCCTTGCTGTCTCCTCTGAAAGCTTATAATAACACTTAAGGAAATTACCTTGAATACATATTTCTCCAATTTCTCCATTTTTAACAGCATTGTTTTCATCATCTAATATATGAATTTTTACGTTATTTACTGCTTTTCCAATAGGTGTATTATCATATTTCTTATCGACCTTAAAATATGTTACCGTTGCAATTGTTTCACTACTACCATAAAGGTTATATAAATCAAAATCCTCAAAATAAACACCGCTTAATCTTTCACTTCCCGTAAATACTCTTACAAGCTTAGCTGCTCCATTAAACATTCTAAGAAGCTGAGGACTAATAAACGAGGCAGTTATACCATTTTCATTAAAATATTTTTCCATTTCTCGTACATTTTTTCGTACATAATCACTTAAAATATGAATAGTACCTCCGCAATAGAGTGTAACTAAATATTCTAATACGAATGCTATGAAGGACATTGGCGCTGTAGCACCATAGATTATATTTTCTACATTATCAAATAAAAACTTTTGCCTTTGAACAGAAAAAGCCAAAGCAGCTATAGAATGTAATATTCCCTTTGGTTTACCTGTTGAGCCAGATGTATAAATAAGAAACGCATTATCCTCATCATCTAATATAATTGGCTCTATAGATTCATATGAATCTATATCATAAAAAAAATCCTCTCTTATGATATATTTAGCATTACATTCTCCAACAATGTAATCTATTCTATCCTTTGGATATTCTTTAATAAGAGAAACAACACAGCAGCCTGCCTTTAATATGCCTAGATAAGCCGCAATATATTCTGCTTTTCTATCTAGTAGTATTGCAACAACATCTCCGGGTATACATCCAAGCGAGATTAGCTTTGACGAAATTTTCGAGCTTAAGCTGTCAAGCTCCTCATATGTTGTATGCCTTTTAGCTTCATTATCTACAATAGCTGTTTTAGATGCATTATTTATAAAAATATCCCTCATTATTTCAATATAATTCATATTTACCCCTCGATTCTTTAATATGATTAATCCATATATTAAAATTATACAATACGTACGCCTAAAAATAATATTCTCATAATACAGTAAAAAAAATTTTTTTTCAACAAAAATAATAAAGCTTCAAATAGCGTATTCTCGATGGTAAATTACATTTCAAATATGTTAAAATTTTCATAGAAAATAAAGCTTAAAATACTAAAATTTAAATTGACAAAATACCCTAAAACTCGTATAATGAAAAATCGAAAATAAAACAAGGAGGAACCCGAAAATGGAAACTAATCGAAGACAATTTAAGGTCTACGAAGATGGTAATTTTATTACCAAAGAGCTTTTCATAACAGACAATAAACAATTAAGCAACAGCGAATTGTTTCCATCTTATATTTCGGGAGCTTTATTCCCTTTTTCCTCAGATGAATTAGTTATTCTACCCGGTTTTGTTGATGTACATGTACATCTAAGAGAGCCGGGTTTTTCATATAAGGAAACTATCGAAAGTGGCACCTTAGCAGCAGCAGCCGGAGGCTTTACTGCAGTTTGCAGTATGCCTAATTTAAAACCGGCACCCGATAGTCTTGAGAATCTAATGGTTCAAATGGATATAATTAAAAGTGACGCTAAAATACATGTATATCCATATGGCTGTATAACAAAAGGTTCTAAGGGAGAGGCTTTATCTGATATGGAAGAGCTTGCAGAACATGTAATAGCATTTACAGACGATGGTAAAGGCGTTCAATCAGACGAAATGATGGAAAAAGCAATGCTCAAAGCCAAAAGCTTAAATAAAATGATTGTTGCACATTGTGAAGTAGAAAGCTGTGCCCCTTCTCCGGAAAGCGAATATCTTCAAGTCGAAAGAGATCTTAAGCTTGTTGCAAAAACAGGCTGTAAATACCATCTTTGTCATGCCTCAACAAAAGAAAGCATAGACCTGATTCGACAAGCAAAAAAGGCAGGCTTAAATGTATCAGTTGAAACTGCCCCACATTATTTATTATTTACAGAAGATGAAATCTTAGATAGTGGAGATTTTAAAATGAATCCACCAATAAGAGGTCAAAAAGATAAAGAAGCTTTAATCGAGGGAATTTGTGATGGGACTATAGACATGATTGCAACAGATCATGCCCCACATTCAGCAGAAGAAAAGAACAAGGGCTTTAAAGGAAGTCTAAATGGAATAGTAGGAATAGAAACATCATTTCCACTCATGTATACAAATTTTGTAAAAAAAGGACTTATATCTTTAGAAAAGCTTATTAAATTAATGAGTGATAATCCAAGAAAAATATTTAATATTCCGACAAATCAAGGAGATGGAATTTTAGTGGATTTAAATACTCAAATTATTGTAGATAGAAACAAATTTAAATCTATGGGCAGAAGTATGCCTTATGACGGAATGAAGCTATACGGAAAATGTTTGGGAACATTTATAAACGGGAGGATGATATAATGAATTACGACAAAAAATTAGTGTTGAAGGACGGTAGAGAATTTTACGGAAAAGGCTTTGGAGCTGACCGTGATTCTGTATGTGAAATTGTATTTAACACATCAATGGTAGGATATCAAGAAATAATTTCAGATCCATCATATGTTGACCAAATGGTAGTAATGACCTATCCAATTATTGGTAATTATGGTGTAACCGACGAAGATTTTGAATCGAAATTAAATGTACTTGGCGGACTTATAGTTAGAGATTACAATGATATTCCAAGTAACTTCCGATATACTGAAACATTATCACAAATATTAAGCGAAAATAATATACCGGCAATTAGTGGCTTAGATACAAGAATGCTTACAAGAATTATAAGAGATGAGGGTACACAGCCTGCCCTATTGACATCAGCTGACACTCCGGTTGAAAAAGCGATAGAAATTATAAAAAATTTCAAATTAAGCACTGATGCAATACAAAAAGTAAGCTGCAATAAAATTTGGTATTCAAGAACAGCAAATCCTAAATACAATGTAGTTGCAATAGATTGTGGAATAAAACTAAGTATTATTCGTACATTAAAGGATTACGGCTGTAATGTTACTGTTGTTCCATATAATACTAAAGCAGATGAAATAATGGCACTTTGCCCAGATGGTATTTTAGTATCAAATGGACCTGGAAATCCCGCTGATGTGCTCTGCGTAATAGAAACAGTAAAAGCCTTAAAAGGTAAGCTTCCAATATTAGGAATTGGTCTCGGACATCAAATAATAGCACTTTCACAGGGAGCAAAATTATATAGAATGTTATGTCATAAGAGTGGAAGTCACCCAATTAGAGATATTAATACCGGAAAAATTATATCAGCTTGTCACAATCACAGCTACGCTGTAATTGAAACCTCTCTAGAGGGAACCGGTCTTAAAGTTACACATACAAATGTACTTGACGGTGTAGTAGAAGGAATTGAAGATACATCAAATAAAATGATTGGATGGCAATTCCATCCTGAATGTGCACCAGGACCACAAGATTCAATAACAATATTTGAAAAATATATTAAAATGCTTGAAATGGAGGTAAAAGCTCATGCCTAAAAGAACCGATATAAAGAAAATAATGGTAATAGGCTCAGGTCCAATTATAATCGGACAAGCCGCAGAATTTGACTATGCTGGAACACAAGCATGTCTTGCATTAAAGGAAGAAGGATATGAGGTTATTTTAGCAAACTCAAACCCTGCAACAATTATGACAGATACAACGATTGCAGATAAGGTTTATATGGAGCCTCTTACACTTGAATATGTAGCGAAAATTTTAAGATATGAAAGACCTGATGCAATTATTCCGGGAATAGGCGGTCAAACTGGCTTAAACCTTGCAATGCAGCTTTCTAAAAAAGGCATACTTGACGAATGTCAGGTTGAGCTTTTAGGAACTAAATTTGACAGTATCGATATGGCTGAAGATAGAGAAAAATTCAAACAGCTCTGTTTGGATTTGGGTGAACCAGTTCTTCCATCAGAAATTGCTGAAAGCATGGATGAAGCAATTAAAGCTGCAAATGATATAGGATATCCTGTAGTTCTTCGTCCAGCCTTCACTCTTGGTGGTACAGGCGGCGGTTTTGCAGATAATGAAGAGGAATTAAGAGAAATTGTAAAAAATGCTCTTTCATTATCCCCTGTTCATCAGGTTCTTGTTGAAAAGAGTATTAAGGGCTACAAGGAAATTGAATATGAGGTAATACGTGACTCAAATGATACTGCTATAGGTGTATGCAGCATGGAAAACATAGATCCTGTTGGTATTCATACAGGTGACTCAATTGTTGTTGCTCCATGTCAAACCTTGACAAACAAAGAGCTTCAAATGCTTCGTGACAGTGCCTTAAAAATCATTCGTGCACTTAAAATTGAAGGTGGCTGTAATGTTCAATTTGCTTTGGATCCATTCTCATTTAAGTATTACTTAATTGAAGTAAATCCTAGAGTATCTCGTTCGTCTGCATTAGCATCAAAGGCTAGTGGTTATCCTATTGCAAGGGTAACTGCAAAAATTGCAGTTGGTATGCATCTTGACGAAATTAAGCTTGCTGCAGCACCTGCATGTATTGAGCCTGCACTTGATTATATAGTTGCAAAGGTTGCTCGTTTCCCATTTGACAAATTTGCAAATGCTTCAAATAAGCTTTCAACACAAATGAAGGCTACCGGTGAGGTAATGAGTATCGGCCGTACAATAGAAGAAAGTCTTTTAAAGGCTATTCGTTCATTAGAAATTGGTGCCTTCCATTTATATCTTCCAAAATTTGATGGATTTTCAACTGACGAGCTTATAAGCTATATCAGCGATGGACATGATGACAGAATGTTTGCTATTGCACAGCTTATAAGAAAAAATGTCGATTTAGGTGTTATTTACAACCATACTAAAATCGATATGTTATTCTTATGCAAATTTAAAAATATAATTGACTTTGAGAAAAAGTTAGCTGAAAACGTAAATAGTGCTGAGGTCCTCAAAGAAGCAAAAAGATTGGGTATTAGTGATAAGTATATTGCAATGCTCTGGAATGTATCTGAGCTTGATATATTTAATTTTAGAAAAGAAAATAACATTTTCCCTGTATATAAGATGATTGATACTTGTGCAGGCTCTATCGCAAGCGATGTTCCTTATCTTTATTCAACCTATGAGGAAGAAAACGAATCCTTCGCAAGTGATAATAAGAAAATTATAGTTTTAGGCTCTGGTCCTATTCGTATTGGCCAAGGCGTTGAATTTGACTACTCTACTGTTCATGCAATTCAAACAATAAAAAAGAGTGGTTATGAAGCAATTATCATTAATAACAACCCTGAAACTGTATCAACTGACTATACTACAAGTGATAAGCTTTACTTTGAACCACTCACAGTAGAAGATGTAATGAATGTTATTACTCTTGAAAAGCCTGATGGAGTTATCGCTTCATTAGGTGGTCAAACAGCTATTAATCTTGCTGATAAATTAGATGCACTCGGTGTTGAGCTCATTGGTACAGGTGTCGAGGCTATCGAGAGAGCCGAAAATCGCGACAGCTTTGAGAAAATCATGGAGGAGCTCCAAATCCCACAACCTAAAGGACGTGCTGTTACAAATATTGATGCTGGTATAGAAGCCGCATCAGAAATCGGCTATCCTGTACTTGTTCGTCCAAGCTATGTACTTGGTGGAAGAGCGATGCAAATCGTTCAAAACGAAAAGGCTCTTAGAGTATACCTTCGTTCAGCAGTAGAGGTTGATGAAAAACAGCCTGTACTTGTTGATAAATATATCTCTGGTAAAGAGCTTGAGGTTGATGCAATTTGTGATGGTACTGATGTATTTATTCCTGGTATTATGGAGCATGTTGAAAGAACAGGTATCCACTCCGGTGATAGTATCAGTATATATCCTACATTTAGTGTTAGCGAAAAGGTTAAAGATACTATTGTTGATTATACTAAGAGATTGGGACTCGGAATTGGAATTATAGGTCTTTATAATATTCAATTTATTGTTGATGAAAAAGAAGATGTTTATGTTATTGAAGTAAACCCTCGTTCATCAAGAACTGTTCCTTTCCTTTCAAAAGCAACAGGCTACTCAATGGCAGATATAGCTACAAAATGTATACTCGGTGAAAGCTTAAAAGCCCAGGGAATTGATATTATCAGACCTGCAGAAAAAAATCGTTGGTATGTTAAGGTTCCTGCCTTTTCTTTCTCTAAATTAAATGATTTAGATGCTTATCTTTCACCTGAAATGAAGTCTACAGGTGAAGCAATAGGCTATGATAAGAAAATGACAAGAGCAATTTACAAGGCTTTAATTGCATCTGGTATGAATGTTGTAAATTATGGAACAATTTTGGTAAGCATCGCTGATAAAGATAAAGAAGAAGCACTTCCTTTGATACGAAGATTCTATCAATTAGGATTTAACATCGAAGCGACTGAAGGTACTGCCAAATTCTTAAGAAGCCATAATATTAAAACAAGAATTAAGAAAAAGCTTAGTGCAGGAAGCAATGAAATTCTAACTTCTATTAGACAAGGACATGTAAACTATGTTATAAGCACAAGAGATGTTGATATTGCTTCTCAGCAAACTGATGGCTACAAAATCCGTCGTTGCGCTGTTGAAAACAATGTAACAATGTTTACTGCGTTAGATACTGTTAAAGTTCTTTTAGATGTACTTGAAGAAATAACAATGGGTGTATCTACAATAGATGCAGACTAATTTTCTCGAAAGGATAAATAATGTATCAAGAAATTTTTACTGTTAAAGAAAATATATGTGTAAATCCAAACGTTTTTCGTATGGTAGTTGAAGGTGAAAAGGCTAAAAATCATAAGCCCGGTCAGTTTATCAATATTAAAATCAATGGATTTTATCTCAGAAGACCTATTTCTGTTTGTGATTCTGACAACGAAACTATAACAATCATGTATAAAATTGTTGGAGACGGCACAGATGCTTTATGCCAAATGCTTCCGGGTGATGAAATTGATATCCTCACTCACCTAGGAAATGGTTTTGATGTCACAGCAAATACCACTTCACCCCTCTTGATTGGTGGTGGTATTGGTTGTCCTCCCCTTTATAAGCTTGCTAAAGAGCTTATAAAGGCTGGAAAAAAGCCATCAATTTTACTTGGCTTTAATGATCCCTCTGAGGTAATTCTAGAAAACGATTTTAAAAAGCTGGGAATTGATGTAACGGTAGTTACAAAAGGCTTTGTTACTGATGCTGACATATTTAAAAATGGAAATTACGACTATATATACACTTGTGGTCCTATTCCGATGCTTAAAGCTATATATAACGCAAGCAACGTATCTGGCCAATACTCTTTTGAAGAAAGAATGGGTTGCGGTTTTGGTGCTTGCATGGGATGCTCATGTAAAACAAAATATGGTAACAAAAGAATTTGCAAGGATGGTCCTGTATTAGTAAAGGAGGAAATTATATGGTAAACGAAAGACTTAAAGTAGATTTTTGTGGTCTTACTTTAGATAATCCTATAATTCCTGCCAGTGGCTGTTTTGGCTACGGAAAAGAATTTGCTGATTTGTATGACATTAATATACTTGGCTCATTTTCCTTTAAGGGAACTACATCAGAGCCACGTTTCGGAAATCCTACTCCAAGAATTGCTGAAACTCCTTCAGGTATGTTAAATGCTGTCGGACTTCAAAATCCCGGAATAGAACATGTAATAGAGCATGAGCTTCCAGAAATGAAAAAATATTTCAGCAAAAAAGTTGTTGCCAATATTAGCGGCTTTGCAGTTGAGGAATATGTAAAATGCGCTCAAATGCTTGATAAGGAAGACTGTGTCGGCATATTAGAGGTTAATATCAGCTGTCCAAATGTACACGGTGGCGGAATGAGCTTTGGCACTAATCCAAAATCTGCCATGGAGGTTACAAGGGCTGTTAAGGCAGTTACATCTAAACCGGTTGTAATAAAGCTAACACCCAACGTAACCGACATTAAAGAGATGGCTCTTGCATGCGAAGAAGCCGGTGCTGATGGTGTAAGCTTAATTAATACATTATTAGGTATGCGAATTGATTTAGGAAAAAAACGTCCAATATTAGCTAACACATTTGGAGGTATGTCAGGTAGTGCTGTATTCCCTATCGCTTTAAGAATGGTTTATCAGGTAGCTAGTGTAGTTAAAATCCCTGTTATGGGTATGGGCGGAGTTACTACAGCCGAGGACGTTATAGAAATGATGTTGGCAGGTGCTACAGCAGTTCAAATAGGTGCTGCAAACTTAATTAATCCTTATGTATGTAAGGAAATAATTGAAAACCTACCTGAGGTTATGGATAAATATAAAATTAATAATTTAAAAGATATTATTGGAGGTGCTCTATAATGGCAAAAGATGTAATTATTGCTTGTGATTTTTCTTCAAGCGAAGAAACTTTATCATTTCTTGATAAAATGGGAGATCGTAAACCATTTGTAAAAATTGGGATGGAGCTTTTCTATGCCGCAGGACCTGATATGCTTCGTGAAATTGTTGCAAGAGGACACAAGGTTTTTCTTGATTTAAAGCTTCATGATATTCCAAATACAGTAAAAAAAGCCATGGTTAATCTTGGTGGCCTTGGAGTATATATGTGTAATGTTCACGCTGCTGGTGGTGTTAAAATGATGGCTGCGGCAAAAGAAGGTCTTTTAGCTGGTGCTGAAAAAGCAGGAAGTGAGCCTCCCCTTTTAATCGCAGTTACACAGCTTACTTCAACTGATGACAACATGCTTCATGATGAGCTATTGATTGGTTCTTCTATGAATGACACAATTTTAAAATATGCTGAAAATGCTGAAGCAGCAGGACTTGCAGGTGTAGTTTGTTCTCCGCTTGAAAGTGGAATGATTGGAGAGCATTTTAAAAAGCTTGGTAAAGAATTTATGACTGTTACTCCCGGAATTCGCTTTGCAGGTGGTTCAGTAGATGACCAAAAAAGAATTACAACTCCTCGTCAAGCCAGAGAAAGAGGCTCAGATTATATTGTTGTTGGAAGACCTATTACAGCGGCTGAGGATCCTGTTGCTGCATATGATAAATGCGTAAATGATTTTTTAACAGATAATCCTGAAGCTTAAAAGCTATTTTTGTATTAGTTACATTATTAATTTAAAGGAGATACACTATTATGAATAAAAGAGAAAAATTAATCGCTTCAGATTTACTTTCAATTAAGGCTGTTTTCCTTCGCCCTGATGAACCCTTTACTTGGGCAAGCGGTATAAAAAGTCCAATATATTGTGACAATCGTCTTACATTAACTGCTCCAAAGGTTCGTAATGATGTCGAAAATGGATTATGTGAGCTTATTAAAGAATATTATCCGGAAGCAGAGGTTCTTATGGGAACAAGCACTGCCGGTATTGCACATGCCGCAATTTGTGGACACATCCTTAATATGCCTATGGGATATGTTCGTTCAGGAAATAAAGACCATGGACGTAATAATAGAATCGAAGGAAAATTAGAGGCAGGTCAAAAGGTCGTTATTGTTGAGGATTTAATTTCAACAGGCGGTAGCTGCATTGAAGTTGCTGAAGCTTTAAGAGAAGCAGGCGCAGATGTTCTTGGTGTTGTAAGTATATATACTTATGGTATGCAAAAAGGATTGGACAGACTTGCTGCTGCAAACTTGAAAAATGTAAGCCTTACAAACTTTGACGTAATTGTTGAAGTAGCAGCAGAAACAGGTTACATTCAACCAGAAGATAAATCAAGACTTATTTCCTTCCGTAATAATCCTTCAGATGAAAGCTGGATTAAAGGAGGCATTTAATATGAAGCACGTTCTTGATATTACTGATTTAACAGTTAGTGAAATTGATGAGCTTATTTCTGTAGCTAAGGATATTATAGAAAATAAAGAAAAATATCAAGATGTTTGTAAACATAAAAAGCTTGCAACTCTTTTTTTCGAGCCTAGTACACGAACCAGACTTAGCTTTGAAGCTGCAATGATGGAGCTTGGAGGAAATGTTATCGGTTTTTCATCGGCTTCAAGCAGTTCTTCATCAAAAGGAGAATCTGTTTCAGATACAATTAAGGTCGTAGGATATTATGCTGATATTATTGCTATGCGTCATCCAAAGGAAGGTGCTCCTATGGCGGCAACAGCAGTTTCAGATGTTCCAATTATTAACGCTGGCGATGGTGGTCACCATCATCCAACACAAACATTAGCAGATCTTCTTACAATTAGTCGTGAAAAAGGACATTTTGATAATTTGACAGTTGGTTTTTGCGGTGATTTAAAATTTGGTCGTACAGTACATTCGCTAGTTAATGCCCTTGCAAGATATACTGGAATCAAGCTTGTCTTCATATCCCCTGACGAGCTTAAAATACCTAAATATATCAAGACAGATATTATTGAAAAAAATAATATGCCTTATGTAGAAACACAAACTATGGAAAGCGTAATGCCAGAGCTTGACATTCTCTACATGACACGTGTTCAAGGCGAAAGATTTTTCAATGAGGCAGACTATATTAGACTTCGTGACTATTATATTTTAACACCTGATAAGCTTTCTAATGCAAAAAGGGATCTTTGTATTATGCATCCACTTCCAAGAGTAAATGAAATATCAAGAAGCATAGATAATGATCCTCGCGCTTGCTATTTCAAACAGGTTGAAAATGGAAAATATATGAGAATGGCTTTAATTATGAAGCTTTTAGAATTATATCCTAAGGATTAAGGAGGATATTAATATGATAATTGACCAAATTGAAAATGGTATAGTTCTTGACCATATAAAGGCTGGTAATGCCATGGCAATTTACCGCTATTTACAATTAGATGAGCTAGATTATACAGTTGCTATAATTAAAAATGTCAAAAGTCAAAAAATGGGCAAAAAGGATATTATAAAAATCGATGCTCCAATTGATATAAATCTTGATGTTTTAGGTTATTTTGATGAAAATATTACTGTAAATATAATTAAAAACGGTGAGAATATTGCAAAAAAGCATCTCTGTCTGCCAGAAAAGATTGTAAATATTGTTAAGTGCAAAAATCCACGCTGTATTACATCTACAGAGCAAGAGCTTGATCAGATTTTCCGTCTTACGGATGCTGAAAATCGTATTTACAGATGTATGTATTGTGATTCAAGCAACAATTATTTACCATAAAAATTTATATTATTATAAAGGAGAATGGGCGTTTCTTCCATCTATAATATTTAGCTGAAAGAATTCGCCCTTATTTTATATATGACTAAAGAAAGATTAAATAAAAAAAATAAATTTGTTATTGCTACTATATTGTTATTATTAGTAGTGTTATCTTCATGTTCAAAAAAAGAAGATACTTCAAAAAAAACTCCAACTAATGCTCCCAGTCCAACCATAGAGGTGACAAAGGAGCCTGAGATTATACCTACACAGCCACCTGTAGTTGAAGAAAAATACGAAATTCCCGAATGTAAAACTTACGATGATGTAAAAAAATTAAAAGAACAAAATTCTGATTTTGTATTTTGGTTTCACATACCTTCTACTTCTATAAAGCCTATAAGCTATCCTATTGTTCAAGCTAAAGATAATGATTTTTATCTATATAAAGGCTTTGATAAAAAGTACTCCAAGGCAGGTTCAATATTTTTAGATTATCGCTGTAATTCTGAAACATTAGATGGACATAACATTCTCTATGGTCACAATATGGGTGATGGTTCAATGTTTGGAAACGTCTTAAAATACTACCAAGCTAAGGACGGCTCATTTTTAAAGGAACATCCATACATTTACACCTATTCAGAATCAGGTAGAGATGTATGGCAGATTTTTACAATATTTGAAACGACTACAGATGAATATTATATTAAAACAAATTTCGACTCACCTTTTAAATATTTTAGCTTTATAAAAGATTTTAAAGACAGGTCAGTATTTGATGTTGACGTAGAATTAAAATCAGAT
>JAZNOJ010000054.1:0-13388 GCA_045580735.1 Candidatus Egerieisoma sp.
AAATATGATCCTACTCTTTTTGAGAAAATAAAAAAACTTGTAAATCAAGGGAAATGGCATATTATGGGTGGATGGTATGTTCAACCTGATTGTCATTTGCCCAGCGGTGAAAGTTTTATTAGACAAGCCCGATTTGGTACACGTTATTTTCAAGAAAAGTTCGGCAAAAGGGCAACAACGGCGATAAATTTTGATTCTTTCGGTCATTCAAGAGGTTTGGTGCAAATTCTTAATAAATGTGGATATGACAGTTATCTTATTTGCAGACCGATGCCGAATTACTTAGAATTACCGTCAGATCAGTTTAATTGGGTGGGCTATGACGGAAGTAAAATCAAAGTGTGTCGAATTGCCGATGATTTTATGTATGATACAAAACTTACTCAGGCAAAGGAATTTGTTCCCAAGAAGGCTGAGTGTTGGAGAGAATACGAAACAGGTGTTGCTCTTTGGGGAGTTGGAAATCACGGTGGCGGACCTTCGCGCATAGATTTGAAAGATGTAAACGAACTTATAGAAAACTCGAAAGATTATGAAATGCTTCACAGCACACCCGAAGGCTTTTTTGCTGATATAGCACCAAAGATTGATTACAAAGGTCAATTATCGCATTTTCTTATTGGTTGTTATTCGTCACTTAACAAGGTAAAAAAGAAGCATATTGAATTGGAAAATGCTCTATATATGACCGAGAAAATATGTTCTGTTGCAGAACTTAACGGTAAAAGTGTTTGGGATAAAGAGTTGTTCAATGAAGCAGAACGCGCTTTGCTGTTTTTTGAATTTCATGATGCTTTAAGCGGTACAGTTGTAGAAAAAGCGGAAAATAGTCTTATTTATCAGGCCGATCACGCATTACATCTATTACAAGATATTAAACATAAAGCCTTTTTCTCTTTAATCAACGATAAACCGCAGGCGAAGGAAGGCGAATACCCGATATTTGTTTTTAATCCTTCTGCTTATGAAAGAGAAACAGTTGTTGAATGTGAGATACTAGTTCTTAATAGTCTTATCTCGGATACTGAATATTATGAGGTTACAGTATCTCATAATGGTGAGATTATTCCAAATCAGGTAATAAAGGAAGATTCTAATATAAATTACGACCGTAGGAAAAGAATTGCTTTTAAAGCAACATTACCTCCGCTTTCTATCGATAGATTTGATGTCGCATTTAAAGTAAAACCAATTGTTAAAAGCAATATTAAAAATTGTGGTGACATTGTTTTTGAAGATAAATATAAAAAGATTGTAATTTCAAAGGAAACAGGACTTATTGAAAGTTATCAAGTTAATGGTGTTGAGTATTTATCTGGCGGAGCTTTTTTGCCTGTTGTTTATGACGATACGCCTGATTCCTGGGGTTGGGATATAGAGAGAATTGGAGAAAATCCTGTTGAGTCGAACCTTGATAATACGGGAATTTTTGAAGGTATAGAAAATGTTCAGATTATTGAACAAGGAGATATTCTAACAGAGGTAGAGTCATTCTTTAAGATGGGCGAGTCGCGTATTAGAATGAGTTATAAATTATACAGAGACTTGCCTTACATTGATATCAAAGCAGATGTTTTATGGAATGAGCGTGAAAAAGCACTAAAACTTAAAATTTCATCAAAATTCGGTGAGTTTTGCGGTCAGACTGCATATGGAACTGATTATTTTGAAAGAGATGGCAGGGAAAATGTAGCCCAAAGGTTTATGGCGCTTAGAAATAAGGAAACTTCATTTAGTATATTTAATAACTGTATTTATGGCTGTTCGGCAGATAGCGAAAATTTATATCTTACATTATTGCGCGGTATAGGATATTGTGTTCATCCAATTGAGGATAGAAAACTTATTGATACCGACAGATATATACCTTTTGCTGAACAAGGTAAACATACTTTCAGTTTTAGATTATCAGTAAATAAGATTTCACAAACAGACCGTTTGGCAAAAGAATTTTGTGAATTGCCTTATTCCCTTAATGCTTTTCCGGCAGGAAACGGTAGTAAGGAAACGATAATAAAAATTGATGGTTCGACAATTTCATTACACGCATTTTATAAAGAAAATGATAAGTATATTTTAAGATTGTTCAATAATAATGATAACTGTCAAGAGGCATGTGTTTATATTGGGACTTTGAAATATAAAGTGAAATTCAGTAATTACGAGATAAAGACATTGTGCTTTGAAAATGGCGAACTAACTGAAAAAGAAAAATGCTTTGACTAAGAGGTATATATATGAAAAAGGTTTTACACATAATTTCTCATACCCACTGGGATAGAGAGTGGTATATGAGTTTTGAGCAGCATAGAATGCGACTTGTTGAACTTATGGACAGTTTGATTGTGAAGATGGAGAATGATGATGCATATTGTTATTTTCATCTTGATGGACAGACAATAATTGTTGAGGATTATCTTGAGATCCGTCCGTCTATGCGTGAGCGTTTATTTGCACTTATAAACTCAGGCAGAATTCAGGTTGGGCCGTGGTATATTTTACAGGATGAATATCTTACAAGTGGCGAGGCTAATATTCGCAATTTAATTGAGGGATTAAAATTCTGCCGTGAAAATGGCATAGAACCGGTAATGAGCGGATATATGCCAGATGCATTCGGGAATATTGCTCAGTTACCACAAATATTAGCAGGATTTGATATTGATAATGCAATATTTGGACGTGGGATTTGGGCTGTGCTTTCTAATAATGAGGTTGCAGCCGGCAAGAAGCCTGCGGACAAAGAATTAACATGGCGCGGTGCGGACGGTACAGAAGTTATAGGGCTTATGTTTGGTGATTGGTATAACAATGCAAATGAAATGCCAAGCGTTATTGATAAGCAAATTGAGAAGGTTTATGGTGACTTAATAAATCATTTAAATCTCACTGCTAAGACACCTTATTTACTTGGAATGAATGGCTGTGACCATCAGCCTGTTCAACTTGATTTACCGCAATCAATATCTAAAGCTAATAAGATTCTCGGAGATACCGCTGAGGTGAAGCATAGTAATTTCAAGGATTATATTGAATTGTTAAGACCTTACTCAAAAGATTTCAAATTGGTTGAGGGCGAGATTGCCGGCCAGTATACCAAAGGTAAATATTTGCTTGTGAATACGGCATCCACACATATTCCTTTAAAGCAAAAGAATCATTCTGTTCAAAATATGTTAGCATATAAAAGTGAGCCTGCAAGTGTTTTTGCATCACTTTGTGGTGATACTTACCGCAGTGATATGTTAAGATATTCTTGGAAAACGCTTATGCAGAATCACCCGCATGATTCAATTTGCTGTTGTTCATGTGACGCTGTAACAAGGGAAATGAACATACGCTTTGATAAGGCATATGATACTGCTGTTTTTGTTTTGAATGAGGCAATGAGTTATATTGCAGATAATGTAGATACTAGTAAAGCTGGAGAAAATAATTTAGTTGTTTTTCATACAAATCCACAGACTACCTCACATATTATTGAAACCGAAATACAAACAGATAAATACATTATTCCAGAACAAATCGTAATTAAAGATTTAAATGGAAATTATGTACCTGCAACAGTTGAATATTTGGGCAAAAAATTCACATATACTTTACCAAAGGATAAATTCCGTCAAGTTAAATATAAACATATTTATCGTATATGTTTTCCTGCTGAATTATGCGGAATAGGATGCTATACATATAGCATTGCGAATGATAAAACTCCGGTAAAATTTAAAACAGATTTAAAACTTCATAAAAATGGCGGGGAGAATGAGTCTCTTAGATTTACAATATGTTCTGATGGAACTATTAAACTCATTGAAAAAAAGAGTGGTCGCATATTCAGCGGTCTGAATCAGTATGAGGATGTTGGTGATTGCGGAGATTCTTATAACTTTATACAAACAAAAGGCAGGGCGATTCATCCTGAAAAAGGTGTGGGCATATCGCTTGTCGAAAACTCACCTGTCCGTATAACATACGAAATTGTCTCAAATATTGAAATACCTGTCGGATTATCAAATAGTGATAGAAGAAGTGTTGAATGTATAAATCATGAAATTCGTACTTTTGTAACTTTGAATTCAGGCATTTCAAGATTAGATATTAGAACAGAATTTGTTAATAAAAGCGAAAATCACCGCCTTCGTGCAATTTTTCCTTCGAAAATCAATACAAGTACTGTATTGGCTGATGGTCAGTTTGATGTCATCAAGAGGGATATAACGCCTTGGGAAGACTGGAAAAATCCTTCCAACTGTCAAAGAATGCAAAGTTTTTTCGCTATTGAAGACGCTAATGGCGGTTTATTAATTGCGGGCAGAGGTCTTAATGAGTATGAAATATTACGAGACGGCAAAAATACTATGGCATTAACTCTTTTGCGTTCGGTTGGGGAAATGGGTGACTGGGGAGATTTCCCGACACCTGATATGCAACTTAAAAACAAATTACTGTCTTTGGAATATTCGATAATACCGTATGCTAATAAAAATAAAGCAATTGCATATAAGGAAGGCTACACATTTGCCGGTGATTTTGTTTGCGTCAAACAAACAAGACGGCACAAAGGCGAAATAATCACTAATAAGCCGCTTATTGTGGTGGATGGAGATTATATAGTATTTTCTGCTCTTAAAAATTCTGAAGATGGAAAAGCTACAGCATTGCGATTATACAGTGTTTCTGAACAAGAACAAGCCATAAAAATAAATGTTGATTCCGAAATTATTAAAGAAATATTTGAAAGCAATCTCGCTGAAGAAAAAACAGAGTTTATAAATTGTGATGATATAATCTATGTTTCACCCAAGAAAATAAAAACATACATATTAAAATAAGTCTTCAAACATAAATACCGCTCCACTGTACTTTGAAATTAGCAGTGGAGCGGTATGTTTTTTAATATAAAAGTTATTTTTGGTTATGTATTTTTTTGTATTCTGTAGGGGAGAGTCCTGTTATTAAACGAAAAACATAAGAGAAATAACAACTATTTGTAAAACCAACCAGCTGGGTTAATTCGGTAATATTGTATTTTTTATCTGATTTTAAAAACTCACAAGCCTTTTCTATTCGTACTTTGTTAAGATATTCTTTAAAATTCATGCCGGTAACAAGGTGGAATTGTCGCGAAAAATGAGATGTACTCATATAAGCGATATCAGCACATTCGCTAAGAGTTATTTGTTCAGCATAGTGTTCAAGAATATAGTTGATGGGTGCTTGTATTCTTATATCATTTTTTTCAAAAAATGAACTGCTGTTATTTTTATTTTCGTTATGATTGTTCGTTTCTCGAAGTAATAATATAATTATATTTACTATAAGATTTTTTAAATGGTGTACGGAATAGGAATCTTGTACATTTAATTGTACTTCTATTTGATTGATTAAATCAATTATTTTATAAAAATTATTTTCCGATATCTGAAAACGTCTAATTTTTAGAAATTCCTCAAGTCCCTTATTTTCTTTTATTATATTGCCCATAAGTTTTGGGGAAATATATATAGCATATCGTTCTAATGGGGAATTCAAATTCACGGTAGACTGATGTGGTTCGTTCGGTTTTATAAGCATAGCTGTTTGTGAACTTAAAGAACAAATTGTATTAGATAAAAAGAATTTTCTGCCACCATCAACTAAAAAGAATAGTTCGTAATCTTGATGAAAATGTGGATGAGGCATGCCATAGGGAATATCAACTTTAGCGTGTGATATTGCAACTTCACCATAAAGTTTATATGTAATATCTTCAGAAATATTATATGGCATTTTAATAGCTCCTTTAAGTTGTATAGAATAATGTAATTATAACATATATCGTCCTGCATAGCAACTAAATCAGCAAAAAATCTATAATTTGGAAATTTTATGGCAGAAAATCTATAAATATAAATATTTATTTCTAATATTTTGCTTAAAAACAAACAAAACATATACAAATTGTTGTTTTGTATTTGATTGATTAATTATAGAAAAAATGCTGTTTATTCTATCAAAAACTTTTAATATGAATGTTTTTTTATATATTTTTTAGCAGTTGTAATTTATAATCAATATGGAAATAAGTGTAGTTATATTTATTATAACGATTAAAGGAATGATAAATTTGTCTAACAAAGTAAAAATTCTTTGCGTTGGAATCGGAGGATATGCAAGTGTATATTTAAAGTATTTATTAAAAAGCAAAGATGAGGAATTTCAAATTGTAGGTATGGTTGAAATATCTCCTGAATCATGTAAATATTATCAAGATTTAAAAAATTTAGGTGTACCTCTTTTTAGAACGATGGATGAATTTTATCAAAATAATTCATCAGATCTTGCCATAATAACAACACCTATTCATTTTCATAAATCACAAATACTTTGTGCTCTGAAAAACGGTTCAAATGTTATGTGTGAAAAACCATTATCTGGTGTTTCGAGTGATGAAATCGAAATTAATGAAGCAATTAGTGAGAGTGGCAAGTTCGTTATTATCGGGTATCAATGGAGCTATTCTAAGGCAATAAATAATCTAAAAGAAGACATAATGAATGGGCTGTATGGAAAGCCGGAGTTTTTAAAAAGTATAGTGCTTTGGCCAAGACCAGAGGAGTATTTTACCCGTGGTAGTGGTTGGGCTGGTAAACTGTTAAGCTCAAACGGTGATGTTATTAATGATAGCGTGGTTAATAATGCAACCGCTCATTTTTTACATAATATGCTTTATGTTACTGGTAGAGAACTTGATAAAAGTTGCGAGGTCTCACATGTTGAATGTGACCTTAGCCGTACTAATAAGATTGAGAATTTTGATACGGCCGCTGTTAAATTAAAACTTGAAAATGGTGCAGAAGGATTATTTTTGGTTTCACATGCTACTGAAAGTCTTGTTGATCCTATTTTCGAGTATCGTTTCAGCAACGGAGTTATTACCTATGATACAAATAGCAAAGATATTATTGGAAAAACATCAGACGGAAAAAGTTATAATTATGGCGATCCATTTAATGATGTTAATGAAAAAATCTATGAAGCAATCAAAGCTGTTAATGTTGAGGATTATAAGCCTGTTTGTGGAGTTTCAACGGCAGCGTCTCAGGTTAGATGTGTGGAAAAAATCCAAAACTGTGACATACATAATATTAAGGAAGAATTTGTTTTAAGGCAGGATAGCTTAATCTATGTCAACAAATTAGATGACCTGCTTTTAAGATGTTATAAGGAAGAAAAACTTTTACGAGAATATCCAGAATATGTTGAAATGATTGATTGATATGATACATAACGAAATATTTGATTATAGTAATTTTAAAATTGATAAAAAAGAATATGCGGAAATGAGTTTTGGCGTTATAGGTTTAGCGCACGGACATATTTATGGAATGTGTAATGGACTTATAGCTGCCGGTGCAAAACTAAAATATGTTTATGAAGCAGATTTAAAGTTGTTAGAGTGTTTTAAAAAAATATATCCGCAAGTAACAGTTTGTCATAGCGAGGAAGAAGTCTATCAAAAACAGGATATACAATTAGTTGCATCTGCAGCAATTCCTTTTGAAAGAGCCAGAATTGCGATAAACTCTATGAAATCTGGCAAAGATTTTTTTGTGGATAAAGCACCGCTAATCACATTGGATCAGTTGAATGAAGTTAAAGAAGTGATATCTAAAACAAAAAGAAAGTATTTTGTGTATTATGGCGAAAGTATCGATAACGAGTCAACTGTGTTTGCATATGATTTAATAAAGCGCGGTGTAATAGGAAAGGTTATTCATGTGACAGGTTTAGCACCCCATGTGCTTAATTATTCTTCAAGACCCGGTTGGTTTTTTGAACGAAATAAAAGTGGCGGTATATTAATTGATATAGGTTCGCATCAGGTACATCAATTTTTGAATTTTGCTAATTGTGAAAATGCCAAAGTGGATTATGCACGTGTTTTTAATTATAGATATAAGGGTAACAAAGAATTTGATGAGTCAGGAGAGATGTTACTTTTGTCAGAAAACGGGGTAACAGGTAATTTTCGGTTGGATTGGGATTCACCATCAGGACTCAATACTTGGGGAGATCCCCGAACTATTATTGAAGGTGACAAGGGTTATATAGAATTAAGAAAGAATACCAATATTGGTTTTGGATGTTGTACTGACAATGTCTTTGTTGTTACCGATGACGGTGTATTTTATGAATGTGTAAGCGGTAAGGTAGGAATTTCTTTTTTCAAAGATATGTTGCATGATATGACTTGTAGAAATGATTCAATAATATCTAATAATATCGCTTTTAATGCTATAGAAATAGCAATAAAAGCGCAAAATCTTGCAATGCATCGGGAGGATTGATTATATGAATTTAATTAAAGAAATTAATAATACCATAGAGATTATTAGAATATATGATTCTAACTATCATTATTCCTGTGGTTATTATTCAAATAATATTTGGGTTGATGAAAACAGATTTATTCTATCGCGTTCAAAAAAAATAGAGTTCAATGAAGGTTGTGAATTGGCTCTTATTGATATTTTAAACGGTACCGAAAAAATACTCGTTGATAAATGCAATGGATTTATTGATTATGTGGTATATAATCAAATCTTATATTATGTTTCTGGCGAAATACTTTATTCTTTAAACATTGAAAATAGCGAATTTAAAGAGATATGCAGATGCCCTAATATGCATTTTCCGCATATCACTAATGACGGTAGATATTTGAATTGGGAAATCAGTCCTTATTGTAAATGTTTTAAATTAGATTTAAAAACCGGTGAAATGGAGCAATCTTTTGAAAAGAGTTTTGCTCCACCGTTTCAGTATTCTGACCATATGATGATTTGTCCGACCGACCCTGATAAAATATTTTTTGCTCATGAGGGTGATACTTTTTATGTATCTAATAGATTATGGTTATATGAAAAGGATAAAGGATTGCGTTGTATAGCAAAGCAAAATCTGACCGAAAATGGTGATTTGGGTGATTGTTTTGGTCATGAATGCTGGTCGCCTGACGGTAAAGGTTTGTACTTCGTTAAATATAAGTGTTCTCCAATTCCTCCAAGAGGAATATGCTACGTGGATTTAAAGGGCAATCAAAGCAATGCGATTTATAGCAAATACCCTTATTGGCATGTTAGTTGTTCGCCTTGTGGAAGATATTTGGCTGCAGATACTCAAAGTGGAGAATATAGTGGGGTTTGTCTTATTGATAAGATAACAAATGAGGAAAAGATGCTTATAAAAGCAAATTCGAATTGGCAACATCCTTGCCATCCGCATCCTTCATTTAGTCCGAAGAGTAAAAAATTATGTTTTCATGATCTTTATAAAGATCAAATTACGGTTGGAGTAATAAATATTAAATAAAGAATTAGAAATAAAAGTGTGATATTTATGATTAAAAAAGTTTATAGTTCAAAAGAAGAATTTCAAGCTCAGAATTCTGAGCTTGAAATTAATTTGCCATATATAGATGATATTTCTATATTGAAAAAAGATTATAAAATAGGCAATAAGGTAGTTCCAAATCGACTTGCTTGTCAGGCAATGGAAGGGTGTGACGGAACGGTCGACGGCGCACCCGATGTGCTCACTCAAAGACGTTATGAACGATTTGCCAAAGGCGGTGCTGGTATTATCTGGTTTGAAGCTACCGCTGTTTTAGAAGAGGGAAGGGCTAATCCCCGTCAGTTATACATAACAGAAAATAATCTGGATAATTTCAAAAATCAAGTTGATGATATCAAGGAAATTGCATTAAAAACAACCGGCTATGAGCCAGTTGTTATTATGCAGGCTACTCATTCGGGAAGATATTCAAAGCCAAACGGAGTACCTGCACCTTTAATTGCCTATAATAATCCCATATTTGAAAAGGATAGTCCTATTTCATCAGATAGAATCGTAACTGACGATTATCTTGACCGTGTGGGGGAAGCTCTTGTAAATGGCTCAAAACTTGCTGAGAAAGCAGGCTTTGACGGTGTGGATATTAAATGCTGTCACAGATACCTTAATTCTGAACTCCTTTCTGCTTACTGCAGAGAGGGTAGATACGGCGGCAGTTTAGAAAACAGAACAAAACTTCTGAGAGAAAGTGTAAAAGGTGCAATAGAGACCTGCTCAAAAGACTTTATTGTTTCATCAAGACTTAATGTTTATGATGGTTTCGGGTATCCTTACGGTTTTGGTGTATTAAAAGACGGTGGTTTAGATTTTGATATAACCGAACCCGATTGGCTTATAAAAGAGCTTTATAAATACGGTGTGAGAATTCTAAATATAACAATGGGTAATCCGTATTTTAATCCTCATGTAAACCGTCCATACGCACAAGGCGGATACGAACCGCCTGAACAGCCTTTAGAGGGCGTTGCAAGAATACTTAACGGTACTGCAAAGTTAAAGGAATTAAATCCGAAAATGGCGATTATCTGCTCAGCAGTTTCATATTTAGGTGTTGCGGCACCAAATGTTGTATCGGCATTTATAAAAGACAACAAATTCGATTTTGCGGGTTTTGGCAGAACGGTTTTTGCATATCCTGATTTTGCAAATGACATACTGAAAAACGGCGGTATGGATAAAAACAAAATTTGTATCTGCTGTTCAAAATGCACTGAAATTATGCGTAAACCCGGTGGCACACCCGGTTGCGTAATAAGAGATAGAGATATGTATTTGCCTATATACAAAGAGTTTTGCGGAGGTAAAAATTGATGAAAGTGGCTTTAGTTACAGGCGTTGCAGGCGGTATAGGCTTTGCAACGGCGGAAATTTTACTTAAAAACGGTGTGGCGGTTGTGGGTATGGATGTATTGTCCCAAATGCCTAAGGAATTAGATGGTGAATTTACATATTTCAAAGGGGATTTGAGTAGCAAAGAATCAAGAGAAAATTATGTGAAAACTGCAATCGATAAATATGGCAAAATTGACATTCTGGTAAATGTAGCAGGAGTAGCTCCTAAGGTGCGAGCAGATATCCTTGAAATGACCGAAGAATCATACGATTTTGTTATGAATATCAACACAAAGGGTACATTATTCTTGACACAATTAGTTGCCAATATAATGAAGGAAAATAAGTCGGGCAGTATTGTGAATATTTCCTCAATGTCGGGCTATACAAGTTCGGTTAGTCGTGGAGAATACTGCATTTCTAAAGCGGGAGTTACAATGATTACAACTCTTTTTGCAGACAGGCTTGCTGAATATGGAATAATGGTAAATG
Source organism: Candidatus Egerieisoma sp. (assembly GCA_045580735.1). Classification (GTDB taxonomy): domain Bacteria; phylum Bacillota; class Clostridia; order UBA1212; family UBA1255; genus Egerieisoma. Next base: position 11,221 of record JAZNOJ010000054.1, read on the forward strand.
AAATCCGTCCTGGTATTATTGCAACAGGTATGACCGATAAAGTTAAGGCAAAGTATGATGCGCTTATTGATGAAGGACTTCTTCCTATTAAGCGGTGGGGACAGCCGGAAGATATAGCAAACGCTGTATGGACCCTTTGTAATGGTAGTTTGCCTTATGTTACAGGACAGTCTATTGATGTAGACGGTGGTTTCCATATTAGGAGATTATAATGAAAATTTATGAATATGAAGCAATAGTTATCGGTACAGGTGCTGCAGGTTATAATGCTGCTTGCAGGCTTAAACAATTCGGCAAAAATGTAGCTATTGTTACTGAGGCTACAGGCTGCGGAACATCAAGAAATACCGGTAGTGATAAGCAGACCTATTATAAATTAGGCCTTGGAGGAGATAGTCCTGATAGTGTTTATAAAATGGCAGAAAACCTATTTGCAGGCGGCTCTGTTGACGGCGACAATGCCCTTTGTGAAGCGGCTTTATCAGTTCGTTCGTTTATGAATTTATGTGAATTAGGCGTAGCATTTCCTGTAAATAGATATGGTGAATATGTGGGGTATAAAACAGACCACGACCCTTATGCAAGAGCTACGAGTGCAGGACCTTTGACATCTAAATTTATGACTGAGGCTTTGCAGAAAAATGCTGAGAATTTGGGAATTGAAGTGTATAGTGACTATCTTGCTATTGAAATTTTAAAGCACAAAGATTCGGTTTGTGGATTTTTATGCATTGAAAAGAAAACAGGTGAATTTGTAGCCTTTAAATGCGCAGATATTGTTATGTGTACGGGTGGTCCCGCTGGAATCTATGCTGATAGTGTATTTCCTGAATGTCATACAGGTACTACAAGTCTTGCATTACTTGCAGGCGCTAAAGCTCAAAATCTTACTGAATGGCAATATGGTTTGGCATCAATTAATCCTCGTTGGAACGTTTCGGGTACATATATGCAGGTCTTACCAAGATTTGTATCAGTAGATGAAAACGGAAATGAATATGAATTTTTAAACGAATATTTTGAAGATAAATACGAAGCGCTTTCAATGGTATTTTTAAAGGGTTATCAGTGGCCTTTTGATTCTAAAAAGGTACTTGAAGGCTCGTCGGTAATAGATTTGCTCGTTTACCGTGAATGTGTACTTAAAAACCGCAGAGTTTATCTTGATTTTACCAAAAATCCTTTTGGTATGAAAGAAATTGAATATAACAAATTATCAGATGAATCCTTTGAATATTTAAGTAAAGCGGAGGCTCTATTTGGAACACCGATAGAAAGACTTGCAAAAATGAATACACCTGCTATTGAACTTTACAAGGGTAAGGGCTTGGATATAACCAAGGAGTATCTTGAAATTGCTCTTTGCGCGCAGCATAACAACGGTGGTATTGCGGTTGACATGTGGTGGCAAACAAGCGTTAAGGGTCTTTTTTCGGCGGGCGAATGTGCAGGAACTCATGGTATAACAAGACCCGGCGGTTCTGCTTTAAATGCAGGTCAGGTAGGCAGTCTCCGTGCGGCTCAGTATATTTCGCAAAACGGAAATATGCTTATTGATAATGAAGTATTTGAAGAAATTTTAACCGATGCTCAAAATCATCATATTAAAGAAGCTGCAAGCATTACTAAAAATACCGATAATGTTAATTTATTGATTAAAAATGCTCAAAGAAGAATGAGTGATACAGCAGCGGCAATCAGAAATGCTGACAGTATGAAAGATGCTTTACAAAGCACAAACTTTGAAATTGAGGCACTAAATCAGGTTGGGGTTAAGGATAAATCTCAAATTTATATGTATTATAAACTCAGAGATATTCTTTACACTCAAAGTGCAGTGTTGGCGGCAATGATAAATTATTCAGAAACTGTCGGGGATACAAGAGGTTCTAGCCTTTGCTTTGATGAAAACGGAAAGCTTAGAGACGGTCTTGAAGAAATTTTCCGTTTCACAGAGGAAAAGGGAAATACTAGAACTAAAATTCAGGAAACGGTTTTGACCGAGGATGGTTTTAAATCTTCTTGGCGTGAGGTCAGACCTATCCCGCAAAATGATGATTTCTTTGAAAACATCTGGCGTCAGTATAGAGAAAACAAGAATATTTATTAAGGAGTACACTTATGGAAAAATATATACCTGTTGTAGTTATAAAGGAACTCGGTGAAAC
>JAZNOJ010000055.1:0-36687 GCA_045580735.1 Candidatus Egerieisoma sp.
TGATGATATTTTGACATTATCAACCTGCTATAAATTCAATGCAAAAAATGGACGTCTTGTTATAAGCGCTGTAAGAGTTGATAGTCAAGCGTGGGAAAAAAATAATTAATTTTTAGGAGGCTAATTATGAAAAAAATATTATCGTTAACTCTTGCACTTGTTTTGGTAGTTTGTATGTATACAATTCCTTCATTTGCAAATTAATCTAATGAAATAATCGCTGGAGATGCAAATAATGATGAACAACTATCACAAAAGGATTCATCCACAATAAGAAGATATATAGCTAACTTCGACATAGATATTGATTTACTTGCAGCAGATGTAAATGGTGATGATAAAATTGAATCCAAGGATGTAACAATACTTAGAAGATATCTTACCGGATGTGATGTTGAATTACTTCTTCCTTTAGAGGCTACCCTATCAGGAACATTCGATATAACTATGTGTGTTTCTTACGGAGAAGGAGTTAAAGACCTATTCCAAGCACAAATAGACGCTTTTGAAAAAGCTAATCCAGGTATCACAATTAATGCTACATTCGAAGGTGTTTCAGAAGCTGATGTAGCTGCTTTAATAGTTAATGATGTAGCAAATGCTCCTGACATTTACTGCTTCGCACAGGATCAGCTTGCTCGTCTTATCCAGGCTGACGCTCTCGCAGAGTTAAAAGAAAGTACTTCATATAATATTAAACGTAATAATGATAAAAGCTCTGTAACTGCAGTTTCAATTGCTGATAAGCTATATGCATACCCTATGACAAGTGACAATGGTTATTTTATGTATTATGACAAAAGCATTATTTCAGAAAAAGATGCAGAAAGTCTTGAAGCCATCATAAAAGCATGCGAAAAGAATAATGTTAAAATTCGTTTTGCTTTAGATAATGCATGGTACATGACATCATTTTTCTTTGGAACAGGATGTATCTCAAATTGGCCACTTGACAAAAACGGTGATTTTATTTCTGTTAACGATAACTTTAATTCTGAAAAAGGTGTTATTGCTATGAAGGGTATGCAAAAGCTTGCTCAATCTCCATGCCATGACAACAATGCTGACATATTTACAGATGCAGGTGTAGTTGTTACAGGTATATGGAATGCAGGTGCTGCTGCAAAACACTTTGGTAAAAATATGGGAGCTACAGATCTTCCTTCTTTCGAAGTGGATGGTTAAACATATCACCTTGGCTCTTATTCAGGTAATAAGCTTATAGGAGTTAAACCACAAACAGATAAAAATAAGGCTGCACTTCTTTCAAAGCTTGCCCAATATTTGACTAATGAGGATTGTCAAGCTCAGCGCTTCGAAAGCTTAGAATGGGGTCCTTCAAATAAGGCTGCTCAAGCTTCTGATGCTGTACAGGCAAATGCTTCTCTCGTAGATCTTGAAAAACAAGCTGAATATGCCCTTCCTCTAGGACAGGTTCATGCATCATGGTGGGACATAGCTAGGATTTTAGGATATGATGCTATGTATGCTAAATCTGACGAAGATATATATGCTGCTCTTAATAACTATCAAAAATCTATTGATTCACTTTTCTTAACTTCTGATACTCAAAAAGTCACCTGGAATGTTATCGGTGAAATCTGTGGTACAAATTGGGATACTGACTTTACTATGACAGAAGTAGCAAAAGGAGTTTATGAGTCAGCTCCTCTTGAATTAAAGGCAGGAGAAGAATATAAGGTTCGTCAGGGTGCTTCATGGGATATAAACTTTGGTGCAAATGGTTTTAATAGCGATGCAAATTTTGTTGTCGAAGCTGATGGAATATATAAAATACAATTCATTTGGGATGGTGCCAAAGCTGGTATAGCAACAAATATCCATGTAAATGAATAAAATACATATTAATTACATTTGACATGTTATTTAATATCAAATAACATGAATATACAAATATATTTATAGTGGGAGTAAAATTATCAAAAGATTTTTATCATTAATTCTTTCAGAGGTTACAAAAGGTCAGCAACCATTCAAAGAAGTTATCGGTGATTTCTTCTACGCATACAGACCTAATTCAACTTCATTAGGATAATCTTTTTATCCAACGTAAATTAAAGCTCTTAAACGTCCGTTTAGGAGCTTTTTTGTATGTGTAAATGGAACTCAACTACACGACAAACGCCTCTTATTCTGTATATAGCGACGTGATTTTAAGTATAATAAAATCCCTAAACCAATATAGCTTAGGGATTTTAGATTATAATTGATTTAAAAGCAAACTAAATAAGCATAGTTTTTTAATTAGTTAAAATATTTAACTCGGTTTCAGGATCAAAGAAATGCATTACCTTTCCTTCAAATGTTACGTGCATTGTAGAGCCGAATGTCATAGCTTCCCTTTGCTCATCGCTAAGTGAAATAGTTGGAACACGAACAATAAGCTTATCCCCATTTTCTTCAACAACATGAAGATGTAATTCGCTGCCCATCATTTCATTAACTTTAATACTACAAGGAATAGCATCAACCCTTCCTTCTTCAGAAAGTACAAAATGTTCAGGACGAACGCCAAGAATAATTTCTCTTTCTCCAATACCCTTTGCTTTGAGTAGTTCAGCCTTTTTACCAGTAACTTCTATTTTTGCACCATATGGAATTACATAATATTTACCATTTTCAGTTATGAGTTTTGTTCTAATTGTATTCATTTTAGGTGCACCAATAAACTCTGCAACGAAAAGGTTATCAGGCATATCAAACACCTCAGTAGGAGTTCCTACCTGCATTATATAACCATCCTTCATGATTACAATTCTGTCACCTAATGTCATAGCTTCAGTTTGGTCATGAGTTACATAAATAAATGTTGTATCGATTTTTTGACGAAGAAGTATAATTTCAGCTCTCATCTGATTTCTAAGCTTAGCATCAAGATTAGAAAGAGGCTCATCCATTAAAAATACTTTACTATCGCGAACCATTGCACGTCCAATCGCAACACGCTGTCTTTGTCCACCTGATAACGCACGCGGCTTTCTCATTAAATATTCTGTAATTCCAAGAATTTCCGCAGCTTCAGTAACTTTTGCATAAACTACATCTTGTGGCACTTTCTTAAGTCTTAAGCTAAATGCCATGTTTTCAAATACAGTCAAATGAGGATATAATGCGTAATTTTGGAATACCATTGCAATATCTCTATCTCTAGGCTGTAAATCATTTACAATTACATTATCTATTTCTATCGTTCCCTCTGAAATATCTTCAAGACCAGCTATCATACGAAGAGTAGTAGATTTACCACAGCCAGAAGGACCTACAAAAACGATAAATTCCTTATCAGCAATTTCTAAGTTAAAATCCTTAACGGCAACTGTATCTTTTCCATATATTTTCTTTACGTTTTTTAATTTTAGTGAAGCCATATTATTCCTCCTTTATCCTTTAACAGCTCCGCCTGTTACACCTTCAACATAATATTTTTGAAGTGCAAGGAATACTGCAGTAACCGGAATAGCTACTATAACACCAGCGGCACAGAACATAGTATAATTACTGTTTACCATAGTTTTCGAAAGCCACTCAAAAGTACCAACCGCTACATTCATTCCCTGACTGTTTTCATGTATCAAATAACTAGCAAGGATAAAATCACCCCAAGGAGCCATAAATCCCATAAGAACAGTATAAATTACTATTGGTTTAGAAAGTGGTAAAATAAGCTTGTAGAATACCTGAAAACGTGTTGCTCCATCTACTCTTGCCGCTTCATCAAGACTTTTAGGCAAAGTATCAAAGAAGCCTTTAGATACGTAATAGCTCATACCACTGCTTGCAACATAAACAATAACCAAGCCAATTGGAGCCATTTCCATTGTAAGTCCTAAGTCTGCAAATACTTTATAAATAAGTATCATGGTTAAAAAGCCCGGGAACATACCTAAAACAAGCATAAAATTCATAAGTGCTTTTCTACCTTTAAATCTTAATCTCGATAGAACGTAGCTCATAGATAAAACAAATATTGTTTGAAATAAAGCTGTAAGAACACCCATTATGCCAGTATTAATAAACCATCTCATAAAATCAGTTTCTTTAAACAATCTGATATAATTGTCAAGTCCAAACTCCTTAGGCCACAAATAACTTACCTGCATTGCCGTTTCTACTCTAAATGATTCAAGCAAAATTCCAAAAAATGGAAATAACCACACAATAGTCATAATAACTAAAATTATATATGTTACAGTGTTACTGATAGTTCTACTGGCTTTTGTACCTAAACCTGTTTTTTTAATAGAATTATTATCATTTTGATTCATCATTTGTAATCCTCCTCATTTTTAGTAGATGGAATTACATTGTATACAATCAATGACAATATCGCTACAACTACAAATACTAAAATACCTATGATAGATGCAAGGTAGTATTTACTTTCTGCACTATTTAATGTCATCTTATATAACCATGTAATCAAAAGATCTGTTTCGCAGACGGCAACACCACCTGCAGGACTTATATCAGCATTTATAAGCTGATTATTCTGTGTTAAAAGATAAATAACATTAAAGTTATTTAAATTTCCTACAAAGCTTGTAAGCAAATAAGGTCCCATTACAAACATCATGTAAGGAAGTGTAATCTTTCTATATTGTTGGAAAACACTCGCTCCATCAATTTTAGACGATTCATATAAATCTTGAGGTATATTCATAAGAATACCGGTTGCCATAAGCATGATGTATGGAATACCAACCCATATATTTATAACAATAAGAAGTATTTTTGCAGTTGCTGGGTTTTGCCACAAAGAAAGCTGATTGGCTTCAAGCATCACATTTGGCAAAAGATTCCATTCAAGTAAAAGCTTTCCTATAATTCCTGTAGAATCAAACAACTTTGCAACATACAGAAGTGATACAAATTGAGGAATAGCAATTGTCATTACTAAAACCGTTCTCCAAAACTTCTTAATTTTGATACCTTTTTTATTAATTAACATGGCAACAAACATTCCTAAAAAGTAGTTAGTAAATGTAGCAAAAAATGCCCAAATTAATGTCCATGCTAAAATTTCACCGAATGCTAAACCTAGTCCACCCTGACCAAAATCCAGCAGTTCATTAAAGTTTTCAAATCCCATCCAGCTAAATAAATTTGCATAACCATCGTGAGCCGCATCATAGCTTGTAAAAGCTACGAGAACCATGAATATAATCGGAAGTACAGTAAAAGCAAGTATTCCGGTTAAAGGAAGTGCAAGAAGTGTTTTATGGAATTGATCGTCAACAAGTGACTTTAAATCGTCCTTGCCACTTTTTATTTTTTTACCTTTTGCTGTAATGTCCATGCAAATTCTACACTGTTTTACTTGAAGTCTCCATGTATAAATGAATGCTACAATAAATATAATTGTAAGCAAGCCATATAACATTACCTTAACAGAGTCATCACCTGCTACCCATACATTAGTGTCAAAAACCTCATTATATACGTTACCACCCTGTACAGTACCAACAGTAGAACCTGTCTGGAACCAATTTCCTTTTGAAAGCCAATATACGCCTCCACTAGGAACAGCCATGTATGCTATGAAAATAACTTCAAATAGCAAAAATAATATTCCTCTTAGAATCTGACCATAATAAAAATTTCCGAAACCAAATATAATAAAAGAAAGCTTTACTGCCCAATTACCTTTTGTAAAAGTTGTAAAAATATCAACAAACTCATTTTTTATTGCAATTCCACATTTTTTAATGAAACCAAATAGTGACATTATAGCTCCAGCAATCCAACCTGGAATTGCACAAAAGAATAATTTTAGCTTATATAAAAAGGCTTCGAGCTTATTCAATTTTAAATAATCTAAATCGTTTAATCTTTTCATAATAAAACACAATCCTTTTTATAAAAAGAAGACATTGTTATCGCCATTAATACAAGACAACTGTTGTCCTTTTGGCGTTAACAATGCCTTCGACCATAAATTAAGACTAAATCTTAATTAATAATTTAATTATTATCCTTCTACAGGTACAAGTGTTACTGTTCCTGTTTCAGCGCCATCCCAAACGAGTTGAACCTTATATGTTCCATCAGCTTCAACTACGTAATTTGTTTCGCTGTTAAAGCCTTGAGCACCAAAGTTTACATCCCATGAAGCTCCCTGACGAACCTTATATTCTTCTCCAGCCTTTAATTCAAGAGGAGCTGATTCATAAGTTCCTTCTGAAACTTCAGTCATAGCAAAATCAGTATCCCAATTTGTACCATTGATACCACCGATAACGCTCCATGCGTTCTTTTGTTCATCTGACATTGAGAAGAGACCATCAATTGATTTTTGATATTTATCAAGAGCAGCTTTAAGATCATCATCAGATTTAGCAGCCTTAGCGTCAGCACCAAGAACCTTAGCTATATCCCACCATGAACCATGAATTTGTCCTTGAGGAATACCATATTCACCTTGTTTAGCAAGAGCTGCGAGTGAAATATTTGCTTGTACAGCATCTGAAGCTTGAGCAGCCTTATTTGAAGGACCCCATTCAAAGCTTGCAAATCTTTGATTTTGGCATTCTTCATTTGTTAAATATTGAGCGAGCTTAGAAAGAACAGCTGCTTTTTTAACATCAGTTTGAGGCTTAACACCCATGAGCTTATTACCTGTATAAGAACCGAGGTGATATGATTTACCATCTACTTCGAAAGAAGGAAGATCTGTAGCTCCCAAATTTTCACCAAAGTGTTCAGCAGCAGCACCTGCACTCCATACACCAGTAATAACTACACCAGCATCTGTAAAGATGTCAGCATTGCTGTCATAGCATGGAGATTGAGCAAGCTTTTGCATACCCTTCATAGCTGCGATTCCCTTATCTGAATTGAAATCATCATTTACTGCAATAAATTCACCAGCTTCGTTCATTGACCAGTTAGATGAACATCCTGTAGCAAAGAAGAATGATGCTGTATACCATGCATTCTCTAAAGCATAACGGAATTTAACATTATTATCTTCACAAGCCTTAATGATAGCTTCTAAACTTTCAGCATCCTCGTCAGAGATAATGCTCTTATCATAATACATATAATAACCATTATCACTTGTCATAGGATAAGCCCAAAGCTTTCCGGCAACTGAAGCTGCAGCTACAGATCCTGCGTCATTATTTTCCTTAATAGTCTTTGCAGCACCCTCGCCTGGTTCTGCAAGTGCAGCAGCCTGTACGAGACGAGCAAGCTGATCCTGTGCAAAGCAGTAAATGTCAGGAGCAGTTGCTACATCATTAACTACTTTAGAGCCTGCATCAGCTTCTGTAACGCCTTCAATTGAAGCGTTAATAACAATTCCTGGGTTAGCTTTTTCAAAAGCATCAATTTGCTCTTGGAACTGGTCAGCTACGCCATCAATTTCTGAAACCCACATAGTGATGTCATAAGTACCTGAAAGATCAACATCACCAGCAGCGTCTTTGTCACTTGGTGTGTTAGTACTGCTAGGATTACAAGCTGCAAAACATGTAACCATCATAGCAGCTGACATAACAAGTGCTAAGATTTTTCTCATTTTCATAAGAAGTCCTCCTAAAAAATTTTTATTATCGCCTTTTCGGCTATATTGTAATAATATAATCATTTAACAATTATGTCAATAAAAAAGATTACGTATGAATTTTTTTTTAACATTTTTTTCCAAGCTATCAACATAATGTGTGTATAGTACATTTTTTAATACACAGCAGCTTGTGTAATTAATAAAGTAATATTTTTAAACTGAAAGTAATACAAGTAATTAATTCACTTTATTATTTTATTTCTATAACAACACTAGTTTGTCCATCTATTTTAAGAATAGAACCGTTTAGCTTGGCTTCACCTACCCCTATTGAATCGGAAAGCTTAGTGAAGGTACATTGAGTTAATTTTGAATTTGTACTTAAATCAAACTCATTTACCTGTGTAGAAGTATTATGCAAAATTAAGATTTTACTATCTTTGTATTCTACTAAAAATCCACCTAGATTTTTTTCACAATTAATAGAATCATAATTACCTCTTGCAATTTCAGGATGCTTATGTCTTACGGATATTAATTTGCAATAATAATTATACAAGCTGTTTTCATCCTTTAGCTGTTCTTTTACTGTTGTTTGAATTTGTTTATCGTCCGGATAGGTTGAACCAACGGGATTTTTAACACCATCCTCATCTCCCCAAAGCATAGCAAGTCTTCTATTAGCATCTGTATTCTCACTGCCTCTTGAACCTCTCATACCTATTTCTTCTCCATAATATATAAAAGGTGAACCATACGTAAGTAAATATAAATTCGCAGCCATTTTCATATAATTATCTGTTACAAATGCCCCTGCTATTCTATCCATATCATGATTTGACAAAAATGGCATAGCTATTGCATTAGGGTCTTTTGCAAGAATTTTTTCTTGATAAGAATCCATATAGATAGTGTAATTAGAAATATAACCACCCTTAGCTGCCTTAGCCGCTACACCCTCTGCTTGAGCCATTGAAAAATTAAAGCAATTTACAGCTTCATAAAAATCGACTATCTCTGTCTCACCTGACCAACACTCACCAACGCAATAAATATCTGGTTTTATTTTCTCAAGCTCATCAACATACCACTTCCAAAAATCTATACTCTTTTGGGCATCATTGAAGTATACATACTTAATAGCATCAAATCTAAAGCCATCAATTCCTAGGTCAATATAATATTTAGCAACATCCAGCATAGCCTGCCTAACTTCTTCATTATCAAAATTTAATTCCGGCATATCACCTGAAAAATTACATTCAAACCACGCATCGACACCGGCAATTTTTTGGTATGTTTTTCCACTTTCCTTTTTATCAGCTGTCACACATGTATAGTAATCATAATATTTATTTGTTGTGTCACCATTCATTCTGGCTTCCTTAAATTGCAAAAACCATTCATGCGAGCTTGACGTATGATTAATTACAAGATCTAATATCAGCTTTACATTTCTAGCTTCACAAAGCTCTGCCAATTCCTTCAAATCACTTTCGGAGCCAAATCTCCAATCTATCTCATAATAATCTTTTACATCATATTTATGATAAGATGGTGATGTAAATATTGGTGAAAGCCAAATTCCCTGAACACCAAGACTTTCACCCGAATTTATATTGCCATCATTTAAGTAATCAAATCTATTAATAAGTCCTCTCAAATCACCAAAGCCATCATTGTTTGAATCTGAAAAAGAGCCTACAAATACCTGATAGAAGGTTCTGTAATTATCGTCAATCAAATCAACCTGTGGTGGAAGCTGTTTTTCTTCATTATTGCTCACTCCATTACATCCGACTAACGACATAACAAGTACCAGCAATGTCAAAAGAAACAATATTTTTTTCATAAATTTTCCTCCTATAATTAAAATTTTAATATATCATATTATGCAATTTAACTTATTTTTTTAAAAACACTTAAAACAGGTGTTACTTTCCCATTTTCATAGAAAAACGCCTGGTTTTCAACTGCACAACCCCCGTACCATTTACCGGCATCATCAGGATCATATTCAGCAGAAAATGAAGTAGCCCATCCACTGCCAAACTTCTCCCAAAGCTTCAAATTATTTTCATAGCTTTTTGTTCCGATTGAAATCCAAGTTCCCTCCCAATAGCATACACCAATTACATTGGTCGAATTATTAACCAAGGTGTCTATGAGCTCTCTTAAATATTCGGCTTGTCCCTGCAAAGAAATACCATATTTAAGATTATTTCTATCATTTTCACTGATTGTATTGTTGTGAAAATCTGTATTTTTACTTGTATAAGGATAAGAGGTTTCAGCAATTAGTATTTTTTTATCATATTTTTTTGCAACCTCTGATAAACTCGTTGCAAGATTATCAATTGTACCATGCCAAAGAGGATAATATGAAGATGCAAACACATCATAATCGACATTATTTTCTTCTAACATTCGACTGTAATACATATAGCTACCTTGTTTTTCAGGATTCGTAAAATGTATTGCCACCAAAGCATTTGGCGTATATTCCCTTACTGCCTTTATTCCGGCAGACATTAATTTTGAAATATTAATCCAATCATTATCTTTTGAAATATACTCTCCGCAAAAGGCATTATTTGTTTCATTTCCTATTTGTACAAGTGCTATTTCCACTCCTGTATCCTTTAGTTTTAACAGAGATTCCCTTGTATAAGAATACAATGCCTTACTCTTATCGTCAACTGACATCTTATTCCATTCCTTAGGTGCTTGTTGTTTTGAAGGATCTGCCCAAAAATCACTGTAATGAAAATCTATAAATAGCTTCATCTCATATTTTGCTGCTCTCTTAGCAATTTCTATTGCGTTTTCAATATCACAATTCCCTCCACCATAGCCATTGCCATTATTATCATACGGATTATTCCAAATTCTTACCCTTATACAATTAATTCCGTTTTCCATTAAAATTTGAAAAACATCTTTTTCTATGTTATTTTCATCAAAATATTTAACTCCACTTGCTTCTAACGAAGGTACACACGAGGTATCCATTCCAAATATAAAATTATCCGGAATATTATTTATCTTATTTACAAATATTTGATTTTCTTTACTATCATGAAAATCATTGCTCATATTGTCACCGTTTTCAATTATTGTGCTTTCTCCAGCATTTGGCAATTCAGACGGCATGTTTGACTGAACACTGCTATTATAATTTCTGTCTACGCAAGAACAAAACAATATTAATATCAAAATTAAAAATATAAGTATTATAAATTTAGAATTATACAATCTCATATTGTTTATCACGCTCAATTTCGATTTTATTGTTTAAATATTCTATCATTCACATAAGAAAAAAGCAATCTTTCCCAAAAAGAAAGATTGCAAAAAGAATTAATAAAACAACTTATCTAATTCCATATTTTTCTATTATATAATCCATATCCTTGTCGCCTCTACCAGAAAGGTTAATCAAAACAGATCCCTTTTCAAGTGTTTTTGCAAGCTTAATACCGTAAGCAACAGCATGCGCACTTTCAATTGCAGGAATAATACCTTCCATTCTAGATAATGTATAAAAAGCATCAATTGTTTCATCATCATTAATTACATCATATTTAACTCTGCCGATATCATGTAAAAATGCATGCTCAGGGCCACTTGAAGGATAATCAAGGCCACTTGCTACCGAATACACAGGTGCCGGCTCACCATTTTCATCCTTAAGCATTATTGAATTAAATCCATGCATTATACCTTCTGTGCCATATTGTAAGCTTGCAGCATGATCACCTAATGTAGTACCCTTGCCTAAAGGCTCAATGCCATAAATATCCACAGGGTCATTTAAAAAACCAGAAAAAATACCCATTGCATTCGAGCCTCCGCCAACACATGCTACTACAGCATCCGGTAGCTCACCTGTCATATCGATAAATTGTTCTCTTGCTTCTATACCAATAACACTTTGGAAATCACGAACCATCATAGGAAACGGATGTGGTCCTACAACTGAGCCGATACAGTAAATTGCATCCTTATATTCGTTGCAATACGCAGTAAATGCCGCATCAACTGCTTCCTTTAAGGTTTGAAGTCCATGTGTTACTTCTACAACATTCGCACCTAAAATTTTCATTCTTGCAACATTCGGTGCCTGCTTCTTTATATCAACACTTCCCATATATATGTCACATTCCATACCAAAATATGCCGCTGCAGTCGCCATAGCCACACCATGCTGACCTGCTCCGGTTTCAGCAATTACTTTTTTCTTGCCCATATATTTTGCTAATAAAACCTCTCCCATGCAATGATTTAATTTATGAGCTCCGGTATGATTTAAATCTTCTCTTTTTACATACAATTGCACTCCGGTACCAATTGAATCTGAAAGTCTTTCTAAATGAGAAATTGGTGTAGGTCTTCCCTGAAATTCTTTACGTATTCTGCGAAGCTCATTTATAAATTTTCTGGATTTGCATATTGCATTGTATGAATCTCTTATTTCCTTCATTGCTGTTTGAAGCTCTGGTGAAATATATGCTCCACCGTATCTTCCGTAAAATCCATCTGATGTCGGGTAATTTTTTAAGTATGTGTCAAAATCTACATTATTAAATATCATATTAAATTCCTCCATTTAATCATATTAAATATATCGTTTTTATCATCTATAACATTCATTTTAATCAGCATCTAAAATATCAATTTCAAGTGACGCCATCGTTTTTGTAACTTAAAAATCATATGCTACCTCCCAAATAAAAAATCCTCGACAGAAAACCACTTTCTGTCGAGGACGAATAAACTATAAATTATCCGCGGTGCCACCTCGTTTTACGGCAATTACCGTACTCTTAAAGGATACTGTCATATCCTAAGCATATAACGCATGCTTCAAACGTCGTAGAATACTAAGAATAAATAAATTCTGTTGACTACGCCCTCAGCGGTCCATTTGACAAATTGTTTCTTATCCGGCTCTCAGCGTTCCGGACTCTCTGTAAAGGCATCATTGCCGTTATCTCCGCGTCAACGGTTTAATATTAACTTTTAGTAAATTCTACCACCAAATAAAAGTTTGTCAATACCTTTTATTTCCAAATAAAATTGAAATTAATTGATTCGCCACCATCTACAACTATATTTTGGCCGGTGCAAAAGGTGTTTGTGACTGTTAAAAAATATGCCCATTCTGCTATTTCTTCAGTGGTAGCCCATTTTTTTAACGGTGTTTCGTTCATTATAGCTTCCCATAATTTTTTATCATTAATTACACATTCATTTAACGGTGTTAAAACGCCTCCCGGATCTAAGCTATTACATGTAGCACCAAATTTAGCAACTCTCATTGCAACATTTTTTGTATATGAAACCACCCCACCCTTACTCGCACAATATTCCGGAAATTCCGAGCCTGTATGAGCACTTGCTGAGCCTATATTTAATATTGAGCGTATGCTGCTTTGAATCGCATATTTTTCTGTGATATGTATTAATGCTTTTAAATTTACATCAATGTCATCTTCATTTTGCGTTCCTGCGTTATTGATTAATATGTTAATATTATCTAATTTGGGTAAATTATTGTAATCTCTTACATCACATACATAGTGGATATAATTATTTGAAAGCTCTTTATCAACAGATTCAAATATAATTGTAGACTCCTGTCTGTCTATACCTATTACTGTATGCTTCATTCGTAAAAATTTTTCAGCTATTGCTTTTCCGATTCCTTGAGATGTACCTGTAATTAATATTCTCATAAAATTTCCGCCTCTAAACTTATACTAAATTAGTCTGTTTGAACTACTTCTTAAGCTTCTCGAGATATTTTAAATATTCTTCTCCAACTTGATATTTCTGCCATCTTTTAATAATTTTATATCCAAAGGGAGAAAATATTACTTCCATAATCAGCTCTGCAACAGCACCAGTAATAGCGCACATTGCACATTGCAAAACACTCCAGCTAAATCCATCCCAATATATCGGTGCAAAACCAACAAATACAATTAATGAAAATATAAAATTATCTAAAAACTGCCCAATAAATGTAGAAACATAAGTGCTTACAGCATACGCTAGCTTGCCATCTTTGTTTTCCTTGAATATCTCTCCAATACACCAATTGAGAATATTGTTAATTATTGCAGAAAACAAAAAGGCGGCTGTGCTTCCTAAAAGTATAAACCATGTACCTCCTAATATGTCATTTAATGCCTCATAATCTTTTGCATTTGACGGGATAATACTTGCAATATAAAAAATCAGACATGTTAATAAATTTATTGATGATGCTAATATTGCAATCTTATTGGATGCCTTAGGTCCAAAATATTTAGTGATTATATCCATACACATAAAAGACAGCCACGAAATCAAGATACCGCCATCTAATGCTATCCATGAGTTTTGATATAACGTCTTATTAGCAAGTAAATTCATGCATATTACACTCACAACAAATAGCGTAGTAGCAGTTGCAGGAATACACCTTAATAGTATACTTGTTTCTCTTATTTCATTTTTAATTATACTAGTCAAGCGTACTTTAAAATACATTCAGATTCTCCGCAATAAAAATTAAATTTACGTATTAATTCTATTATTAATATATTCTAAAGTCAACCATTTAGTAATTTGCATAATACGAGCAATAAAGAAGCAAAATCAATTTCTAGCATCTCTTGGAATATAATCCTTCTTTGTAACCAAGCTCTTATAAGCAGGTCTAATTATTTTATCAGTAGTCACAAGCTCCTCTAATCTATGTGCACTCCAGCCAACAATTCTAGCAATGGCAAATAAAGGAGTAAACAATTCTCTGGGAATATTAAGCATTTCATATACAAATCCGCTATAAAAATCTACATTAGGACTTACACCCTTAAAAATACGACGTTGCTCTGCAATAAGCTTTGGTGAAATCTTTTCAATATTATTATATAAAAGCATGTCTTTTTCTAAATTTTTCTCCTTTGCAAGTTGCTCTACGAAGCCTTTAAAAACACGTTCTCTAGGATCTGATAATGAATACACAGCGTGTCCCATTCCATAAATAAGACCTTTTCTGTCGAATGCTTCTTTATTTAAAATCTTTGATAAATATGCTGCTATTTCTTCTTCATCTGCATAATCCTTAACATGTTGCTTTATATTATCCATCATATTCATAACCATCAAATTAGCTCCACCATGCTTGCCGCCCTTTAATGATGACATAGCAGCAGAAATAACAGAATAAGTGTCTGAGCCTGACGATGTAACTACTCTAGTGGTAAATGTAGAATTGTTTCCTCCTCCATGCTCCATATGAAGAAGTAATGCAATATCAAGAACTTTAGCCTCAAGCTCACTATATTTCATATCTGGTCTTAACATACATAAAAAATTTTCAGCTAATGACAATTCTTTTTTAGGCCTGTGTATATACATGCTTCCATCTTTTATGTAATGGTTGTAAGCATGATAAGCATATACAGCCATCATCGGGAAGGTAGCAATAAGCTGAAGGCTTTGTCTTAATACATTAGGTATATCAAGCTCATTCTTCTTTAAATCATACGAACCGATGGTTAATATACTTCTCGTCATTGCACTCATTATATCTTCTGTCGGTGCTTTCATTATTACATCTCTTGTAAAATTCGTTGGAAATCTCATGCATAAAGCTAACATTTGTTGAAATTCCTCAAGCTGACTTTGATTTGGAAGCTCTCCAAACAAAAGTAGATATGCGCCTTCTTCAAAAATAAAGCGTTTTCCCTTACTTCCTTCTACAAGCTTTTGAATATCATAACCTCTGTAAAGTAATTCTCCATCACATGGCACTTTTTCTCCATCGACATAATCAAACGATTTTATGTCTGAAATATTTGTAAGCCCCGTAAGCACTCCTTGACCATTTTCATCACGTAAACCTCTTTTAACGCCATATTTAGAATAAAGCTCACGACTAATATTGTCATTTTTTGAGCACAGTGTTGCCATTGAATCAATATATCCAATAAAATTTTGCATTTAGTAACACCCCTAACAAATTATATAAATAAAAGCTGATAATTATTAATCTCACAATAAAAAATATAAGCTGACTACAGTTTACCCTCGTATTCGTTATATGTCAATATATGGGTCGTTTTCTCGAATCATAATACGCATGAAGTTAATCAAAATTGTATTTTCCAGAAAAGTATGGCATTTTTTGTTAAAAATTATTCACTTAATTGTACAAAAATCTCTACCGATGAAATCCGCATTTTTATTGTAAAGAGAAAAACTAATAAGCACGCTACTTGACAAACAACAAAAAAAATGAGAATATGGCATCAATATAAATCGTTTTACGAAAGGATATGTTTATAATGAAGAAATTCTTTTCCGGAAGCTCTAATCTTATAATGAGTATTGCTGAGCTTGCTATTGGTGTTTTGCTACTCATTGATCCCTTAAAATTCACATCAGGAATCATTATTGCACTTGGTATTGGATTAGCCATAATTGGTATTTTTCAAGTATTCAAATATTTCCGTATGGATGCACGCGAAGCCTCACACAGAGGTGTGCTTACAAAAGGACTCCTTTTTATCTCAGTCGGTGCAGCATGTATTTTAAAATCAGATTGGTTAATTAAAACATTTGCAGTTCTCACAATATTATATGGAATTTTCATATTTATTGCAGGAATCAGTAAGCTTCAAACTGCTATTGATATGCTAAGAACAGACAGAAAATATTGGTATTTAGCTTTGCTTGGAGCTCTAATCACTCTTGGTTTTTCGGTTTTAATAATATTCAATCCATTCACCACTGACAAAATTCTTTGGATGGTTATGGGTATTGTTCTAATAGTTATAGCAATAATTGACATAATTACATTTTTCGTTGCTAAAAAAAGAGACGATGACGAAGATTAATCTCCTTCTATAATATTTTCGTTCCCGTATCAATATATACTGATACGGGAATTTTTACGAAAGGATATACAAAATGGATTTTAATATTAATTTTTTTATAATAAACTCTTTACTTGGCATCGGACTTGCAGTTGATGCATTTTCTGTATCACTTGCTAACGGTTTAAATGAACCAACCATGAAAATAAAAAAAATGTCATTTATAGCTGCTATTTTTGCTTTTTTTCAATTTATAATGCCCTTAATAGGATGGATTTGTATATCAACAATAGCAAAACAATTTTCCTTCCTTGAAAAATTCATTCCTTGGATTGCTCTTATTCTTTTAGCTTTCATAGGTTTTAAAATGTTAATTGAGGGATTGCAAGATAAATGCCCTGAGAATTTAAAATCTGTTGGTTTTTTTGCTTTAATAATTCAGGGAATCGCAACCTCAATAGACGCATTATCAGTAGGCTTTAGCTTTACTTCATCAAATTATGACATACTCAAGACATTAATCGCTTGCTTAATAATCGGTATTCTTACCTTTTTCATATGCTTTTTAGGTATTTTCATTGGTAAAAAGGCAGGAACTAGACTTGCGGGCAAAGCAAGCATACTTGGTGGCATAATACTCATACTAATCGGTTTAGAAATTTTTATTACTAATATATTTTAGTATTCTAATTTTTACTTAGAATACTAAAATATATTTCATCATTTTTACAATGCAAGAATAAATTAAATTATTTATAGTAGGGCTTCCCACTCTGATTGCTTGAAGCCAACTAGAACCTTATCCTTAGTAATCAACAAAGGTCTTTTAACCAACATTCCATTTGATGCTAAAAGCGCAAGCATCTCTTCCTCGCTCATTGATAAAAGCTTATCCTTGAGCTCTAGCTCTCTATAAAGCAAACCACTGGTATTAAAAAACTTTTTTAAAACAAGTCCACTATCTTTATACCATTTAGATAATTCCTCAATGGTTGGATTTTCTTGAGCTATGTTTCTCTCCGTGAATTTTAAATTATTTTCCACTAACCATTTTTTAGCTTTTTGACATGTAGTACATTTAGGATAACATAAAAATAACATACAATACGTTCCTTCTTTCATAATATTTTCCATTAGTATATAATGGCAAAAATAAATTATCAATATTTAGGAATGCTTGTTTTGTTAATAACATGTAATTATTAATAAAAATTTGCATATTAATTAATATAGCGAAGCAAAATTTTTTAAAACAGAGCAAAAAAAAATAGACAAATAAAAAAGTCAGTAGTATAATTTTCAACCGAAGAAATTTTTCTTCTATTCTTTTTGGAGTGTGATATAGAATGAAACTTATCATTAAAAACGATTACAATGAAATGAGCGCTTGGACTGCACAGCATATTGCAAACGCCATTAATAACCACAAGGAAGCTCGTCCTTTCGTATTAGGACTTCCTACAGGCTCATCACCTATCGGCACATATAAAAAGTTAATCGAATTAAATAAAGCTGGTAAAGTAAGCTTTAAAAATGTTGTTACTTTCAATATGGACGAATATGTTGGATTACCAAGAGAGCATACTGAAAGCTATTGGTATTTCATGCATGATAATCTATTTAATCACATTGATATTCCTGCTGAAAATATTAATATATTGAATGGTATGGCAGAAGATTTAGAAGCCGAATGTAAACGTTACGAAGATAAAATCGCATCATATGGCGGTATTGATTTATTCCTTGGTGGAAGTGGTGTAGACGGACACATTGCATTTAATGAGCCATTTACTTCATTGACATCTCGCACAGGTATACGTGCACTAACAGAAGATACTTTAATTGCTAACTCTCGTTTCTTTGACAATGATCCAAATAAGGTTCCTAAAACTGCTCTTTCAGTAGGTGTTGGAACAGTATGTGATTCAAAGCAAGTACTTCTTGTTATAAATGGTCATAATAAAGCTCGTGCTCTTAGACACTGTGTAGAAGGCGGAGTTGATCATGCTTGGACAATAAGTGCACTTCAAATGCATCCGGATGGAATTATCGCTTGTGATGAAGCTGCTTGCGGAGAACTCAAGGTAGACACTTATAAGTATTTTAAAGAAATATATAAAAACGAACAATAATTAAACATTAATCAAGGCAGTAATTAACGAAATGCTAATTACTGCCTTATTTTTATGAAAATTATAAAATATTAACTTAAGAAAGTAACGAAAGAATTTGTGCCTTTGGCATCGCACCTAGAGATTTATTGACAATATTTCCATTTTCTAAAACAAAAATTGCCGGAATACTCATAATTTTAAATTTAGCTGCAAGCTCATTTTCTTCATCAACATTTACTTTACAAATTTTATATTCTGGATGTTCCGCAGCTATTTCTTCTAAAATAGGACCTACCATGCGGCATGGACCGCACCAATCAGCATAGAAGTCTATCAAAACCTTCTTATCACTCTTAATAACCTCTTGTTCAAAATTATTTTTGTTAATTTTAATTATAGACATAACAAAATCCCCTTTCAATATTTTTCATAATGTATTAAAATTTTCTAAATTATAACAACCTAACTAAACCTTTTGATAATAGTTATTTCAGCCTTTTTGCCCTTGATTCCTACTATCACGTCATCTGCAGTCGCGGCAATGACAGATTTTTCCAATTCATCCCAAATCTCATATTCACCATTCTCGTTTAGAGAACTTTTGTATTTATTAAGGCTCCAACATTCTGAATAACTTACATCAAAATATTGAACAGGCGCAGCATCAACACCATATACTGGCGCTGTATATACCTCTGAAACGGAATCTTTTGCAAAACAATCTTCAATAGCAGAACGAATCTTACCTACAAAACCAACACCGGCAGCATTTTTCTTATTTTTTGCAACATCAAGGATTTGCGTTCTTTTATTATAATCCATGTCCTCTGTTTCAATTAAAACATTGACTTTACATAGACCCTTTTCGAACTGAATATAAAATTCACCCATGAAATCACCTAAAATTTCAGGCAACATTCCATATAACTCTTCGCAAAGTAATCTTAAACTCAATGTTTCTTTCTTTGTAAGTTCATTATATACTGAAACCCTTTCGCTTTCTTTAAGTATTTCTTCCAAATTATTATATCCACTTTTTATTTTATATATGTTTGATATCATTTTCTTCATCCCCTTTAATTCTAATAATTTAGAATTCAACCTTAAGCTGTATTCAAACATATTGTTCTCTTTAAGGTTTTAGAGACACATGTTTATTTATAACTGAATTATATCAAAGTTTAGTTTTCTACACAATACATTTTTGTAATATGCTTGTCTATTGCTATACGTATAATAATTTTATATTAAAATAATCCTTTTAGTGAGCTTTTAAATACATTATAATTTACATTTTTATTTTTAGGATGATATATTGCATATTCTATAACATCAAAATTTGTACGATATTTTCTAGTATATTCTCCAAAGATATTAGCTACAATTTTAGGAGGATTTTTATAAGCACCACATCCAAATGCTCCCAATACAAATATATCAACATCATTAATTATTGCTATTTTAAAAATCCTTTCAATTCTACTTTCCAATACATTTTCTAATTCAATATTTGAAATTTCAATTCTTCCTCCAGAATTGGAATTAATAGAATCACTTGCTTTTTTCTTAAGATTAGGAGCTGCACAGGATAATATATCTATATTCCACCAATCTGATTCCTTTAACATTTGTGGGAATTTTGTGTCACTTTTAAACACCTTCACATTCGGAGTATAAATACAATCGTCGTTATACAAGGGAGTATCTAAATTTCTATGTGGTGTATAAAAATCATTCCAAATCTGTGTAATATTAAGGCAAGGATATAGCGTAGTACATCTGCATATAGATTCTTCTTGTGCTGGCGAACCATGAACTACACCCCCGCCAGGAGTAACAGCTGAAGCAAAATTTAATGCACAAATTTTCTTATTATTTCTTGAATACTTTTCTGCCGCTTGTAATGTTCTGTTTTCACTGATTATAATTTTTCCCAATAGATGCCTACTGCTTTTAATTTCGATGTTATCATCTTGAAAGTAAACTTTTTGATTTAAAATTGAATTTTCTATTGATTTTCGTAATTTTGTATTATTATTATATTCTAATTTTGTTTCTTTAAAAATATATGCATTGATTTTTCTTTTTTCATCTAAAGAATTTTTATCCGACATAAATATTCACCATCACTTTCAACACTTAAGTTTTTTGTAATAAAATATCATAACGCATAAAAAAACAGGTCAACCTATAGGCGACCTGTTAAGATGATTTATAATAGAAAGATTATGCTATAAAAGTTGACAAGCCATATTCTTCCAATACTAAATCAATTTCAATCATATCAAAAATTTCATTTTCTATAAAAAAAGAAAAAATAATATCTCTTTTATCACATGGCGAAAGTGCATATCCTGCCCTAGCTAATAGAGCTTTAGCTTCATCTAAATTTAATTTAGCACCAATACAAAGTCTTAACGCTGTGGCTTTATTAGGATGATAGTTAGGGTTTAATTTAATTCTAGAGAAAACCTGTTTCGTTATAATTGCACCCTTGTAAACCTCAGCAGGTGATAAATTTTTCATGTTAATTAGATTCATAAGATACTCACAAAACGTGTCAGATAAATTTTTTACTCTTTCTTGCAATTCGATATGCTTTTCTTCACTGTAAGGAAAATCAGACTCCTCACGAAGCACACAGTAGCTATTATAAAACCCAACATAATCATATCCATCAAGGAGATACCTACTTAAGTCAATAATATTAGAGTCAGAATCATTTTTAACATAATTTTTTTCTATATATTCATTTAATCTTTCATATAGTGTGGCATCTAATATTGAGGGTGTGTTTACACTTGAATAGTTTTCAAGATTTGTATTAGACACATATAAAATTGTATCAATATTAGAATTATTTGAATCCTTTTTTACCATTTTAAATGGCAAAATTATCACCTCCAAAACGCAGCATATAGTGGAACTTTATATTTTATTCTTCAAGCTCATTTTGATCATCAATTTCTTTTTCTTCTTTAATGTTTCTAAAATACACGCTATGCCAAAATTTGAATTTATCCTTATTTACACCATTAAGCTGATCTCTTTTAACTCTATATTCCCAATTTCCCTCTGCCTCACCTGGCTTATTCATTCTAGTATCACTACCATATAAAAGCACATCCTGAACAGGAATAATTACCAGATTTGATGGACTTGCAAAAAGTGAACGTAGAACATAATCGTAGCTTTCGTCTATGTTATCTCCATAATAACCAACATAATCGAAAAGTCTTCTACGTGTCTCATACCCAAGTGACCACAAAAATCCGAGCATAGTATCATTATCGTGGGTACCTGTATAAGCAACGCTATTTTCAACATAATGATGTGGTAAATAAGTTGAATCCTTGCCATCTAGGAATCCAAAAAGGAAAATTCTCATTCCTGGAAGCTCACTATCTTTAAGAAGCTTTTCGACTTCAGGTGTTATATCTCCTAAATCCTCTGCAATAATAAGCTTATCCTCACAAACAGATTTAAGTGCATTAACTAAACCAATACCAGGTCCTTTAACCCACTTTCCATTACGAGCTGTTTCTTCGCCTGCCGGAATTGAATAATATGCCTCAAAGCCTCTAAAATGATCTATTCTCACGCCATCGAAAAGCTCAGTCATAAATTCCATGCGTTTTTTCCACCATGAATATCCATCTGACTTCATTTTTTTCCAATTATATAGAGGATTTCCCCAAAGCTGACCATCCTCGCAGAAATAATCGGGCGGCACACCTGCAACACTTTCCGGATTTCCTTTTTTATCGAGTAAAAAGTTACTCGGATTACTCCACACATCAGCACTGTCCCAAGCAACATAAATAGGAATATCCCCAATAATCTTTATACCCTTTTCATTTGCATACGATTTAATATCCATCCACTGCACATAGAAAATATATTGCGTAAAGCGCCATAATTTAAGCTCTGCGTCATCAGGAATATTTATACTCCATTCATTCCAAGGCAAATTTCCATTAGCCTTACGAAGAGCCATATACTTACAAAAATCAGCAACCTCCTTGTGCTTTTCCATAAATTCATCAACTAGGTCATAATTTTGAAATCTATCGGCTGCTTTAGCTAAAAGATTCATTCTTTCATTTTTTAATCTATCAAACTCACATACATACGGATTGTATTGTCTTGCCTCTTGAAGCTCCCAATCCGTAATAAGTCCCTGCTTATTCAAAATAGGTAAATCAATAAAAAATGGATTACCACTAAATGCGCCGAATGAATGATATGGAGAATTTACGCTATCTGGTAAACAAAAAGGTAATACTTGCCAGTAAGTAAAGCCACATTCTTCAAGAAAATCGATCCATTCTCTAGCAGGTTCACCAAAAGAACCTTCCGAATATTCTCCCCATAAGGAAGAAACATGCATTAATACACCACTTGCTCTGTCCATATTTCTATCTCCTCTTATCAATTTATCATATTAATTAATTATTTACAATTTTATCATATATCTCATAGTATTTCAAATTTATTATTTTTTTATTAAATAATTTTTCTTCTGAACATACAGCGCAGCAATATCCATCTACAACATACTCATTAATATAGCATGATTCAAAATTACCATTACGGATAATCATTATTCTATTATCCTTTAAAGATTTTTCAAAGTGAACAGAAAATTTATCTAATCCTGCGCTTATACCCTCACCCGTCATCTTGATATAGCTTTCTTTAATTGTCCACAATCTAAAAAAATTATTTTGAAGCTCGATATCATTGTTGGAATTTTCATAAAGCCACTTACATTCATAGTCAGAAAAAAAACGTTCTGCTATTTTGGGATTAAACATAGCTATCTTCTCAATATCACATCCTAAACCAGCACTGCCAATAGCACAAACAACATAATCACCGGAATGTGATAAATTAAAATAAAAATCACTAGTTTCAGGCTTTCCCGAAGTATTAATTGTAATGCTAGATTCATTAATTTCATTTTCCAAAAATAAATATTTTGTCAAAATACCGGCTCCATATGACAGCTTCTTATCTTTTTCAAATCTCATTCTTTGAATTTTCAATTGTCTATATGCTGGTAATTTATTGAAAATCAACTCATTCAGGCACGGTATTTCATTAATATTCAATGCATAAATACTAACCATGTTGCTTCCTTCCCTTATTAATTAATACCCACAAAGAAGCATAACCACTGTAAGAATCGCTAAAAATCCAAAATTAAAAGCAGAAAACAATCCTATATAGCTTTTCTTTTTATTTGGACTATGTTTTGAATATTCTCTAAAAGTAATAAGGCTTGCAAGCGACGCAATTAAAGTACCTGTTCCACCAATATTTACACCAATCAAAAGAGATGGATAATTATCTGTAAATTGAGATAGCAAAATAGCAGATGGCACATTACTTATAAATTGACATGATATCACACTGGTTAAAAGAGTATTCTTGTTTAAAACATTTGAAATCAATGTATTGACCACATCAATTCTTGCCATATTACCCGCAAATATAAAGAAAAAAACAAATGTAAAAAGCAATGGATAATCTACAGCCTTCAGTGCTTTTCTATCAGTTATTAAAAGTGTAATTGGAATAATTATAAGACCTATCCAATAAGGTACACTTCTAAAAACTATTAATATCGAAATTGCAAATAATACAAGATAAAGCGCTGTTCTTTTGATATTAAATTTTTCACTCTTATCCTTTAATTCTAATTTTTCGGATTTAACAAATATCAAACAGCATATAGTTATCAATACTACCGCTAATATAAAAGGAAATGCCATTATTTTCATAAATTCAAGAGTAGGAATATCATATTTACTATATAAATATAAGTTTTGCGGATTTCCAAATGGTGTTAGCATACCACCTAAATTTGCAGCAATATTTTGCATTATAAATGTAAACGCCATATATTTTGTCTTATTTGTAGAGCTTAATACAAAAAATCCCAGTGGCAGGAAAGTAAGCAATGCCATATCATTTGCAATTAACATAGAACCAACAAAAGTAATATATACGAGGGCCAAAACACATATTCTTATATTTCCAAAAAGATTGACAATCTTTTGAGCAAGAATATAGAAAAAACTAACGTTTTTTAACGCACACACTACTGCTAATACACAAAAAAGACATGTCAATGTTTTAAAATCAAAATATGATATATATTTTTCATCTGGTGGAACAATAATAGATGTCACAAGTGCAGCAATTAAAGCTATTATCATAACAACATTTTTTCTTATAAATGATGATAATAAATCAGTAACCAGTATTAGTGTATCAAAAAATTTATTAATTAAATATCTTGAATTATGTCCTGCATAATGATTTCTTGCAAACAAATGGAGTTTTCTTCTAGCAATTGTAAATTTGTGCTTATGTATAAATTGTCCTTTAGTATCAGCATTCATAATGTTCCCTCTTAATTATTTTGGATTAAGCCATCAATAATATGATGATTTTCTTGAAAGTTTTCCTTGGAAGTATCAATTTTATTCTTTGATGCTTCAACTTTATCATTCACATTATCCTTTAATTCTTCCTTCTTGTCCTCTTTCAAATCCTCAAGGCCTTCAATTTTCTCTTTGACTCCGCTTATATTTTCTTTAGTTTTATCAAGAACCTTATCTTTATTATTTTGATAATCCTTAACCAGCTTATATATATTTTCAAAATCCTCAAGCTCCAAATTTTTTACAGTATCAATAATTTCTAAATAATTTTCTTCAATTTCTTTAAAGCTTTTAAATGTTTTTCCTATAAACAAACCTATATTAACAAATATAATAGCTGAAATAAGCGTACTTACAAATGTGCTAATTGCTGCTTTAGCAAATCTTGCTCTAGCATAATTCTTCATATTTAATCTTTTAGAAGCAAAGCACATGATAACGCAGGCTACTATTCCTATTAATGGTATATCAAATAATATAGACCATCCTAAAAAGCTACCGGTTGAAACAACCTTGTTTTTTGTATCAGCTTCAGCTTTTTTGTTGTTATTTTTTTCATTTTGTGCTGTGTCTATATTATCAGAATTTGAATTTGATTCTGATTCTGTAATTTGTTCATTGTCATCTATATTTTTATGATCTTTGCTTTCATTTTTTTCAATGTTTGTATTTTCAGCATTTAAACCATTAACAATATTATTTTCATCTTTCATATTTTTCCTCTTTAAAAATATTATTCTATGCTTAGCTTAAAAGTAACAAAACACAAGCGCAATTATATCATATAAAAAAAATACATACAAACGATTTGATAGTTTTTATATTGATTTTTTGTAAATATTTTGCTCTAATATAAATGTAAATTTAAACAATTTTCAACTTACCAATAATGTAAGCGAAAGGATTATTCTTCATGTATTATTACAAAAGTGCAAATTCATATTTTAAAGAGCGTTTTGGTTTCAAAGTATACAAGCTTGCTTTAGATGCAGGAATGACCTGTCCAAACAGAGATGGGAAAATAGGTACAAGAGGCTGCATTTTTTGTAGTAATGGCGGTAGTGGAGATTTTGCCGAAAAGGACTGTGGCAGCATTAATATACAAATTGAGTCTGCAAAAAAACGATTATTAGGCAAAAATACAGGTTCACATTACATAGCATATTATCAAAGCTATACTAATACGTATGCACCTGTTGAAAAACTGAGGAAAATATTCATACCTGCTATAACTCACCCAGAGATAGTCGCACTTTCAATAGCAACAAGGCCTGACTGTTTACCAAAAGATGTAATAGAATTACTAAAAGAATTAAATTCTATCAAACCGGTTTTTGTTGAGCTTGGATTACAAACAATACACGAAAATACCGCGACGATTATTCGCCGCGGCTATGATTTAAATACTTATAATAATGCTATTAATGAGCTATTAAAAATAGGAGTCCATATTATTACTCACATGATACTTGGTCTACCTCACGAAACACCTAATATGATGCTAGAAACAGCTCGTCATATCGGACGCGTAGGCTCACACGGCATAAAGCTTCAGCTTCTGCATGTAATGAAAAATACTGATTTAGAAGCTCTTTATAAAGCTAGTGTTTTTCAAGCTCTTTCTAAAGAAGATTATATTAATATTTTATGCGATTGTGTTTTAGAATTACCGCAAGGAACTGTTCTTCATAGAATCACCGGTGATGCGCCCAGGGCTTCTCTCATTGCACCTCTTTGGTCTCTCGATAAAAAAAGAGTTTTACAAGAAATACGCGACGCATTTGAAAATAAGGGTATTATTTTACAATAATTCTATCTTGTGTTTCTGCGTATTCCTCTCCTATAACACCGGCCAAATAATCTGTCAAATATAATGTTAACATATCGTAATCTAGCATTACCTTATCAAGAAGTACATTATTATCAGCAAATATATAATGACCGCTACCACCATCAAAAATGAAATAATTATGTCCTGCAACCGTATATGTTTTATCCAAAACAATTGGAGAATAGCTTCCATCATCATTTTGAACTTGAACATCCTTTAATCTTCTGTTACCGATTTCAGTAACAAACCAATTTTCGTCATACTGAATTGTAGATTCAATGGAAGTATCTACAGTGAATTTAATACCGGAAACTTGTAAAAAGCTACCGTTTTCACCATATGAAACGCCATCCTTTATACTTTCAGCTTCCACTGAGCACATAGCAATTTCTAATGCATCTAAAATTTCTTGTCCTGTCGCTTCAACCTTACATAAGGTATTTCCATATGG
This sequence comes from Candidatus Egerieisoma sp., assembly GCA_045580735.1. GTDB lineage: Bacteria > Bacillota > Clostridia > UBA1212 > UBA1255 > Egerieisoma. The sequence goes on from JAZNOJ010000055.1 coordinate 27,247, forward strand.
ATGAACTGAAATCATATCCTTGTATCTTACCTCTCCGGCTTTAATATCGGCTCTTATACCTCCACCATTTGTAAGACCAATATCGGCATCAGCAACTGCTCTATAGGCATCTGCACAGAAGTTACCTATATTTGTTTCTCTATTTCTAACCAAACGAATTCCATCCTCTGTATAACCTGTTAAATTAACTTTACTTTCTCCAATTACTTTATTGATTATATTATCAAATGATTTATAAATTTCATCAATATATGAAATTGTATCAGGATCTTTTTCATCATAATTTGAAATAAGCCCTAGTTCAATATTGCCATTAGACTTAATGACTAATTTTCCGATATTTTGAAGCTTAGTTCCTGTTGATGAAAGAAGTACATCTTCACCATTTTTATCTTTATGAATATCACAAGGAATGGTGCTATGCTCATGTCCGTCAAGAACAGCAGTAATACCTGTTGTGTTTTCTATAATATCAACTGATGAATATGGAGAATAAGCATCCACATCGCCTAAATGAGTCATAAGAATAACATATTCAGCACCAAGCTCTTTACACTCATCGATATTATTTTGAACACATTCATAAAGCGAACTTTCATCATTGCCCATAAAGTCATAAACAAATTCGTCATCTTCCATAAAATATGCTGGTGTAGATGAGCTTATTGTATATGGTGTTGTAATACCGATAAAAGCAACATCGACATCACCATATGAAATAATCTCATATGGCTTTGATCCCTTTAATGCATTTTCACCTTTACCTGTATACGTAATGTTAGAATTTAAATAAGTAGCATTAGATTTATCAATAAGATATGAAAGCTGCTCCATACCATAATCGAATTCATGGTTTCCAAATACAGCAAGATCATATCCGAGATAGTTCATAATATCAACTATATATTCCCCTTCTGATAATGTACCTACTAAATCGCCTTGTATAGCATCACCATTATCTACTAATGTAACATGCTCGGTTAACGCTTCACAATAATTTCTATAAGCGGCTAAGCCTGCATAACCGATATTTTCATCTATTGCACAATGCACATCATTTGTAAATAGAATTACAATATCATCATTTGAAATATCACCATCGGATGCTTCAACAATTGTTCTTCTAACAAGCGCTACATCCTTTGCAGAAATATATGTATCTTTGTTAACGTCTGCAATAGCAACATCTATTGAAACCTCCCAATTAGCAATATATCTTCTAATTAAGCTAACATCCTTGTTATTTAAAAAGCCGTCAGCATTAACATCACCAAGGATAATTTCATTTTGCTCATTATCCGTATTTTCAGCAAAAACATTAAATGAAAATGCTGAAATTATAAGAACAATTGATAAAAGCATACTAATAATTTTTTTCATAATTATAATTCGCCCCTTTATTAAAAATTCAATTTAATATAGCATAAATTTTTTTGTATTGCAATGTTCATATAACTGTAGATGCTTTCCTTCTAAAGTGTACTAATTCAAGACAATTAAATATAATAACATACTATTTTTTATAAAAAACGAGCAGTTTGATAAAAAAATATACAATTAATTTAGAAAGCAAAATATTGATAATACAGCAAAGCTCAAAATACTTTATTTAACTCAATTAATATCTTATAGATTACTAAAATCCACTTGAATTTATATATAATCTAATATATAATTGTGCCGTTTTAAAAATTAAAGGAAGGATATGGTGTACAAAAGATACACCATGATATGCAAAAATGCACAAAAGATTAGATTTAAGAATACGAGATCCATTTGTTGTTCTATATAATGGTTACTATTATATGTATAATGTAAAAGGCTCAGATTCAGTATTTTATTATAAAAGCAACGATTTAAACAACTGGGATGAATGTGGTGTATCATTTACTATTCCAAAGGCTGATAGCTTTTGGGCATATACAGATGTTTGGGCTTCTGAGGTTCACAAATATAAAAATAAATATTATATTTTTGTTTCACTTCTTGGAAAAGACGAAAAAAGAGGTACACAAGTAGCTGTTAGTAAAACCCCGGCAGGTCCGTTTATACCTGTAAAAAATGGTCCTATTACGCCCAGGGATTTAAGCTGTATTGATGCAACATTTTTTGTTCACAATGATACTCCATACATACTTTATTCTCACGATTGGCCTGATTGCTATAATGAAGAAAAAGATGTTTTTGTTGGTGAAATATGGGCTGCAGAGGTTGATGAAAATCTTATTGATATTGTTGGTGAGCCATTCAAGTTATTTGCTTCAGATGATTCACCTATTTCAAAGAAAACTCCTGATGTATGGTTTGATTCTATTCATAACAAAAATCAGAAGCGCTACGGTTCAGATGCGCCTTTCCTCCAAAAACTAAAAAATGGAAAGCTTTTTCTTACCTGGTCTCCATATTTAAATGACAATTATGTTGTTTTATCTGCTATTTCCGAAAATGGCGATATACGTGGTCCATGGAAACATTCAAATATAGCATTATTCGATAATGATGGTGGTCACGCAATGTTTTTCGAGGATTTTTCCGGAAGAAAAATAATGTCTATTCATTCTCCTGAAAGATATATGCTTGAAAGAGCACATTTCTATCATATGATTGAAGCACCGGATGGTTTTGAAATAAAGGAAGAGCTACCATTTAATTAAAAAAAAACAAAGTGCAGACCTCGCATATTGAAGTCTGCACTTTTTGATATTAATGCCATTTACTTACAAAACATATTCAGAAATGTATCTACATATATCTTTAACATTCGAAGAACCTAAAAACTCAAATCGTACACAGCCCACTCCGGAAAACCATATTTGTAATTCACTATCAATATCCATTAGACCGCTACTTTCTATAGAATATACTTGAATTTTCCTATATGGCATGGATGTAAATTCCTTTTTTTTACCGGTCAAACCTTGAACATTAATTGCAATTATTCTCTTGTCAGTAAATACAACACCATCTCTTATACCTTGATATGATGCTACAATACCCTCATCTTCAATTAATATAGGTTCAAGCATTTCTGCATACGAATCATTTTCTACTGATCTAAGTTTAACAAAAGATGTATTATTGAAATCAATCATTATTTTCCCCTCCTGTAACTTATATTTTAATATGTTAATAAATTTTATGCAATCATTTATTTTCTCATTTCTTTAGCTTGATTTTTATATCCAAATTCAACAAGCACAGGACATTCTCTTAAATTCTTATATGCCTTTATATATTTTTTTGTCCACTTGTAATAAGTATCACCATGACCGCCCTTCATAGGCTCAATATCACGGCTGAATTCTTCGTTATAATTATCAGTAAAACGTCTGTTTCCCTCTGAATCCATTAGCATAATAGCACACCATTCGTTCCACCATGTAATTGTAATTGCTTTTGGTCTGTATTCAAAGGCATTTGCCCATTGATTATACATAAATATACCATGATTTCTACCATGAGCTGAGGATTCACTCATGTATGTTTCCTGAGTAGCTGCACAAACACAGGTCTGCTCCACAAAGCCATCATGATCATAAACAGCAGGATTATATTCATTCAAAAACGTCCACTCACAAGGACCGTAATTAGATTGAAGTCCCCATTGGCGTCTTATGGTCATATCATAAGCAGGCTCACCTTCCGGCATACTGGTAACAAGCATAAATGGTTTGCCTTCCCAATATACAAAGCAGTCCTTCCATTTTTCTTGTGAATGAAATTCTTCGTAGGTTGCATTTACGATATCCCACCCCTTATCGCTTCCAGCCTTACTCCAAAATACAACATAAGGTGTCTTTTTTCCTTCAGCACGCATTTCGAATATTGTATCAAGAATAGCTGTACAAGGAATAGAGATATATGTTTCCCACGTACCATTATATTTCCATGACATTGATGCATTAGTATTATCAATAATTATATAATCTGCTCCCATCTCAGCAAGCTGCTCCATATGAGTTCTAATAACCTCTACGTCGTCGCTTTTATAAAAGCCTAACTCTGGCTCTGCCCACCAATGGTATCTATATGGCTCTCCCCATTCTTCTTTGCCTGCTAAAATATTTGTAATATTCGGAGGATCCTCCGTCCTTCCTCTCAATATTTCAGTAAACCAGGTAGAATAGCATATGCCTACCAAATCAGTTTTCTTTGTAATATCAAGTCCATAAGGAACTTCTTTGTAATCTGCATATTTTTTCTCTAAAAAGTCAATGTATTCTTGTCTTTTTTTCAAAGCCTTTAAGTGTGCTTCACTTGGCGGTATACTAAGACCAAATGTAACAAACGCACAAACTGCGCCAAGCAAAATAATTAAGATTCGTGAAAATACGAATGAAAAACTTCTTTTTTTCATAACAAAAACTCCAATATTTTTCTCTACCAATGTTGAAATTCTATCAAAAAGAGAAATCCTTGTCCATACAATTTTGTTCATAATTATTCACAATTACATAATAAATATATTACAGTAACCTTTATCAATGTTTGCACGAATCAGCTAGCTGCTTTATAAATTGCATAGAAAGTCCGGTCAATTTTATATTGCAATTGATAATAAGATATAATAAAATATTTTTAATATTTTATTGGAGTGATGCAATTTGGCTATATTAAAAAGGTTTTTTTCAATTTTTATTGTATTAAATATCATATTAACTTCAAATATCTCTTTATTTGCTTATTACAACTGTGATACTTTACCCACAACAGCTCAAGTTAACACAGTATACGGCTCTAACAGTGAAAGCACAAACAAAAATCATTTAGATATTATGAAAAATATTCTTGGAGAATCTTTAAATGATTTCAAAGAATATTTGACTAATGAAATTTATTTTCAACCAAAAAGTATAAAAGTTTCACAATACAATATTCCAAATAATGAAGATATAATCAAGGCTCTTTGTGATTATGTTTATTATGAAATTCCTGAAGCCTTTAATTTCATAAAATTTAGCTATGCTAGAAATTCGTCCTATTTATTATATCTGTATCCAAAATACACAATGACAGTTGATGAATACCAAACAAAATTAAGTATTTGTAATGCTAACGCTGAAAAATTACTATTAGGAATTACAGATAATTCTAAATTAAAGTCATACGAAAAGGCTCTTTTAATACATGACAGGCTTGCATTAAATTGCGAATTTGATTATGAGCTTATTGAAAGCTCCGAGATAAATAACGAGGATTTTGCATATACAATGTATGGTGCTATGTGTGATGGTGAGGCAGTATGTCTTGGATATGCTGAAGCATATAGCTTTCTTTTGGAGAAAGCAGGTATTCAAAGTAGGATTTGCGTTTCAACCTCAATGAATCATGCTTGGAATATTATTTACATAGATAACGAAGCATATCATGTTGATGTAACATGGGACGATGGCTATGTCAACGGTGGTGTAGAGCATAATTATTTCTTATTATCAACCGAAGCTTTTTACAGAGGTGTAAATGGTACTCAAGGTCATAACGCAACTGACTATTTAAACGAACCCACTGACACATATTTTGACAGCTTTTATTGGCAAAGCTCGTATACAGCGTTTCAGCTAATCAATGATGAGCTATACTATTTTAATAACAAATCCTGTCAATTAATACGCAATAGTGATGGCAAAGTTCTTTATACAGTAAGTGATAGATGGCAAAACAATTCCAGCTCTTACTATTCTGGAAATTATTCTAAATTATCTTCAGATGGAAATGTACTATTCGTTTCCGACTCTAAAAACGTATCTCTTTTAAACATTAATAATATGACCTCTATGGTTATTTTCACACCTGATTTATCCGTTGGCAATTACTATAGTATCTTTGGTATGATTTATTCTGATGGAAATATCATTTGCGATTTATTTAATTCACCTGCAAGAGATAAAGCTAATATGATTAAATACCAGCAGCTTGAATACACACCTGAAATTATAAAAGGAGACGTTGATAACGATGGAATGTTGACTGTAAAGGATATTTCGATGCTTAGAAGAGCTTTAGTAGGTAATTGGAACATTACAGTTGATATAAACATATCTGATTATGATGAAAATGGTAGATTTGAACTTAAGGATATCATTCAATTCAGAAGAAAAATGGTAGGAATGTAAAAACAAAAAATGCGAAGCTCCTACTTCGCATTTTTTATTTTTTCTTATAAACTATCCCTTAAATTTTTCCATTAATTATCATTTTGAGCTACCAATATATTCCTCAAACATTTTTAGAACATTTAGCAATTGTTTTGGCAAACGTTTATAACATTCTTCCTTTAATTCTTCAGGAACGCCATAATAGCCTTCAGCAATACTACCAGATATAGCGGTTAATGTATCACAGTCACCGCCTAATGAAACAGCCGTGCGAATAACATCTTCAAAGCTATTTCCTTCCAAAAATGCTATTATAGCCTCAGGTACTGTTTCCATACATGATTCTTTATGATAATAATTAGGTCTAATCTCATCACATGTACGATTTAAGTTATACCCAAATTCATTTTCAATATATTCCTTTATCTCTTTCTTACTATGCTTTGACCTAGCCAAAAATATTGCACTAGCCACTGCCTCAGCACCCTTAATTCCTTCAGGATGATTATGAGTTACTTCAGCAGTAAGCCTTGCAGCATGCCTAACATCGTCAATATTATTATATATCCATGCTACAGAAGAAACACGCATTGCTGACCCGTTACCAAAGCTATTATATGCTTGGAGCTGTGGATTATTTAGCCACTTTCTAAACATGCCACCGTAGCCTGCATTTGGATACAACCTTCCAAAATAACGCATATTCTTTGAAAGAGAAAGTAAAATTAATTCATCTGACTCATTTGGGGATGTTTCTAAAAACGAAAGACACACAGCTAATGTCATCACACTATCATCCGTATAAGTTGATTTTTCAGAAAATAATGGAAATATTTTACTTTTATTACCTCGGTCAAACTCATATGGACTGCCAATAATATCTCCTAAGATAGCACCAATCATCCTTATTTCCCTCTTTTTTTATAATCTGCATCAATTTTTTTCTTCCAGCTTTTTCCTAAAGGCGCATTACATGCTCTAACACTGGTTATTGCTTCGCTAATAACTTCATAATTGAGTGCAGTACCACGTGCATCACAATGGTAGTCAGCAGCCATTTCTGAAGATATACCAAATTTTTTAGCTTCTTGCGCTGCATCAATATTAGCACCAAGAAAAATAAATTCCCAATTATAACGTTTCTTTTGGCGCTCAATCATTTTGCGAACCTTGTCATAGCTATATTGTCTGCTTGCATTTTCCATACCATCAGTTGTAATAACAAACAATGTTCTTTCAGGAACATCTTCCTTACGTGCATATTTATGAATATTTCCAATATGATGAATTGCACCACCAACTGCATCTAACAATGCTGTGCACCCACGAACATAATAATCCTTTTCCGTTAAATCCGGCACTTTAGCTATCTCTACTCGATCATGAATAACCTCTGTTTCGTTATCAAATAATACTGTGGATACTACAGCATCTCCGGGCTCACCTCTTTGCTTTTTTAGCATTGAATTAAAGCCTCCTATAGTGTCCTTTTCGAGTCCTGACATAGAACCACTACGATCCAATATAAATACAATTTCAGTCATTTTTAAATCCTCCTGTTTTTTTTTTACAAGAGCATTATACTTTGGGCTGGTATCTTAAAGGTCGCATGCTATGCGACATTTTATGCACCAATTAATGGTTGATCAAAAGCAAATAAAACCTCATTCAACTCAAATACATTATAATTTTTATTGATTAGAAAATACTCCACTATTATATCGAATTTACTGCTATGAGATAACGCAAAGCCTGCTTTAGATATGAAGTCCTTTGTTTCTTCAATATCTAATTCTAATGCAAAAGCAAATGCTAAAGCTGTCGCTTTTGATGGCTTATAATCAATATTATTCCTGATTTTCGAGAATAATTTTCTATCTACGTTTGCCTTTTTATATATTTCCGAATCCTTTTTACCTGTTTTATCAATGAGCTGTAAAAGTGTTTCTGAAAAGCCCTTATCTAGCTTCTTTAGCATTTGTCCAAGGTCGTTAATTTGTGTTGGGCAAGCCATATCTGTTGATTTTTCCAGATAATCTTCCCTTGATTTTAATGAATACATTTCATTAAGAATACGGCCAGAAGCTTTATTTTTTTCTTTTTTTATTCGTTCTTCACGTGGGCTTACATTTAATGTATATTCACTATAGATTTTTTCAGATACGTAATTTTCATCAATATAGCTACTAACTGATTTGAATAACTTTTCTGATAATTCAAAGGCTTCTTTTTCAAATACAACAAGATAAATTTGCATTTCGTTTTCCATCAGAAAATTACTAATTTCCATAACTGCTATTTGTAATGCCAGAGGCTTAGGAAAACCGTAATTTCCAGTTGATATTAATGGGAGCGCTATTGATTCACACTTGTTTTCCCTTGCTAGCTCAAGTGATTTTTTATAACATGAGGATAATAATTTTTCTTCGTTATTATTGCCTCCAAACCATATAGGCCCTACAGTGTGAATAACATATTTTGCATCTAGCTTATATGCTGGTGTAATGTATGCTTCTCCACAGTCAATACATCCGATTTTTTTCCTGGCACGAAGCAACATACGTCCAGCTCTCTTATGTATTTCACTATCAACCCCTGAACCAATAACAGGCTTTGGATTTGCTGTATTAACAATTGCATCTACTTGCATATTTACTATATCGTTTCGTACTATTTCAAAAGGCATATTATATCTCCTATAGATTAATCATTAGATAAAATTTATTTTAATCCGTCGTTAAATGCTTTACCTACCATATCTCCAAACTTTCTATATGTATGATTTACAGTGTCATACGTCATACGTAAAAATCTGAATAAAATTATATCAAATTAAAGTTGCTTTATCAATGACATATATGATGCATTTTTTAGAGAGCAAAATTTTAATAGAATTATATAAAATCATCTTTTGTATGAAATACAACTTTTTCTAGAAAAATTAAATACGTGAAATATGAGCTTAAAGCTTCTATAAAATGTTCAAATTTATTTTAAAAAAATACCGTACCAATCTTAAATAATTGATACGGTAATCAAAGTTCTCTAGGCTATCAAAGTAGCTATCTTTGTCAGACTTCTACGTGTTTTTGTTTTAGTTATGTTTATAGAACAAAACATACTCTTATTACATTTAATCAAAGCGCTACTTCCCAGCCTGCGATATATCTTCTGATTAATGCTGTATCCTTTGCATTTACAACACCATCGCCATCTACGTCAGCAGCTGTTTCAATTATATCGCTTTCCCAATTTGCAATAAATCTACGTTGAAGTGTTACGTCTTTGGTTGAAATATCTCCATCACCATTAATTTCACCCTTAATAACTATAACAAGCTCATCAA
>JAZNOJ010000056.1:0-1781 GCA_045580735.1 Candidatus Egerieisoma sp.
TCCGATATTTCGGGCAAGCCCTTATAACTAAATCATAACTGCTAAATAATCACTCAAAACCTCACTTGGGCTTCTAAACCCCAAACAAATTTTCACATAGTTATTTGATTTTAAATTATATCTTTTCAGTTGCTTCCTTCCATCAGCAAGACTATACATGCGCATTTTAGAATAAAACCGTTGTTCATCTATTCTGTGTTGACGCTCGACTTTGCCGTTGTGTCTTGGAGTAGCAACTCTTATCCTGTGATACTTTATTTCATTTTCTTCTAGACCTTCCTCGAATAATGTTTTTGATGAATTTTTCTTAAGCAACGCAGTAGTCCATTCCGTTCCGTTATCCGTCTGTATTTCAATGATTCTAAAAGGAAACGCTTCTATCAATTTATTTAAAAAATCTATTGAACTATACGTACTATGTTCATTATACATTTCTCTGAATGTATATCTGCTGCACTCGTCAACAGCGGTATATTGATAGTATTTTTTACCGTCTGCCACACAATAACTCGGAACAAATTTCACATCCACCTGAACTTTTTGTCCTGGAAATTCTGCTCTTGCGTATGCCTTGTTTTTTCTTCCTTTACGTTTTCCTTTTTCTTCTTCTTTTAACAAAGTGTGTAATTTTTGTAGCATTACCTTGTAACTTCGTTCATATCCTTTTTCACGAATTTTTGCCAAAGTAGCAGTTTGTCGTTCTTGTAGTAAGGATAATACCTAAGAATTAAATCTATCTCATCATCTCGATGCTGTTTCGGATGACTTTTAGGTCTATGACTGTGTTTTACTAAACTCTTCCACGATTTGCCATCGTATCTATCCCTCCAATTGTAAATGACCTGTCTACTACAGTGAAAACGATCCGCTGCTTTTGAAACTCCATTTTTTTAAGAATATTTAACTACCCGTTGACGATACCTTGCTTCTGATGCTATACTTTGTTTCATAAATGACTACTTTGTTTTTGTTTTTTTCGTCGAAAGCATTATATCACAATCGAGTCATTTTCTTTTTATTTTTTTGTCAACAATCATTTATACCACAACAGTTTGACGAGGCCACCTCGGCCCTGGACAACCTGACTCAGAAAACCGTGTCGGATTCTCTGGATAAGCTGAAATGCACGAGAATCGTCATAGCCCACCGGCTTTCTACCATCCGTCACTGCGACCGGATCCTCTATCTGGAAAAGGGTAAAATTCTGGAGGACGGCACCTATGAGCAGCTGATCGCCAAGGGCGGAAAGTTCGCCCAGCTTGTGGAGCGGCAGCGGTTGGATACATAAAAATATTTTTGAAAAAGGATATACCTTTTTGGTACTTGCTTCGTATAAAGAGGCAAAGAGACAAAAACGAGGAGGATAACAATATGGAAAACAAGGAACGAAAGAATCTGGAATTAACTGACGATCGGCTGGAACTGGCCACCGGCGGTACAACCAACGGCAATGGACATGCGGTGTTTTTCCCTCGAACTCGCTCATAAATGATGAGGATGTCTCGGTAGAACCCATCCCGGTGGAGTTGGACGATATGCACTGATTGCCATGAACTGGCGTTTTGCCCGACTGGTGGAACGGCAAAGGCTGGATGCGTAATGGCTTATGACAGAATAATATGATATATGGAGGTTGTTTGAAATGACAGAAAAACTGAAGAATTTTATTGAGGCAGCAGTCAAAAATAATGAGATGCTGAAAAAACTGAAGGATTTAAAAAATCTTTCCTGGGAAGAGCAGGTAGAGCAGATCATGTCGCTGGCAGCAGGAGAAGGGATCT
>JAZNOJ010000057.1:0-2570 GCA_045580735.1 Candidatus Egerieisoma sp.
TTGTTTTGTATTGTCTGAAATTGAATCCTAGAAAATCAAATCCTTGAGAAATGTGTGTAATTTTAGTTTTATCTTCTGCAAGTACCAATCCTCTATCGGAAAGGTAGTTTTCGAGAATTTTAGGTACTTTTTCGATGTCTTTTCTAGTTCTTGCAAAAATAACGAAATCATCGGCGTATCGAGTAACACGATATTTTCCTTTGGTTTCATAGAATTCTTTGGTTTCACCATTTCGTACTTGAATTCTCTTCTTGTAAGAGATGTTTAAATAGTCTTCAAGTCCAGTTAAAGCAATATTTGCCAGTAAAGGTGAAAGTAATCCTCCTTGAGGAGTACCACTTACAGTCCTATTAAACACACCATTATCAACATATCCCGCTTTTAAGTACCTTTCTACCAGTTTAATCAACGGAAAACCTCTAATTTTACTTAAAATAAACTCGTGAGATAAATTATTGAAGCAATCTTTAAAATCACCTTCAAATACTTCACAGAATTTATTGTTGTGGATAATGTTAAATATTCGTTCTACGGCGTCATGAACTCCTCTTTTCGGTCGAAATCCATAACTGATGGGTTCAAAATTGACCTCCATTTGAGGTTCCAACGCCATGCGAATAATTTCTTGATACACCCTATCAATAATGGTTGGTATGCCCAAAGGGCGTAATTTACCATTTTTCTTACGAATATAATGTCTATGCGCAGGTTTTGGAACATGTTTAGATATATTCCTAGTTTTGAGTTTATCAACTAATTCTCCACGTTGTTTATCAGTTTTGATGACTTTTCCATCGATTCCAGGTGTTCTTTTACCTTTATTAGTTTGTGTAACACGTTTGACTGCCATTAAAATGGCAGATTCACTTCTCACCAATATTCTTTGTAAATCTCGTACTTTTCTTGAATCTCCTATGCTTTCGGCATGATATATCCGTTTCTGTAATTTATCTACATACTTCTCGACCTTGTACCAATTGATACTGGACCAATCCGTAGCGCATTGTGTTGTGGACTCATAAACATCATTGTTTTGAGTGTATCTCATCTTATCACTAATCCTTTGAATAAATTACTTCTTATTCCGTTTTATATTCACGTTTTCCACCTATCAGAAGTCAGCCATGTTATCCATGCCACACACGAAGGCGTGGTATCCATTATAGTTATTATTCCCACTATTTCCTATTGTCTTTCGACTGTTAATGGCTTTTGCTTTCTCTGATATCCATTACCTCCTAAGGAATTAGGCTTCATTTACAATCCACTTACTCACAGATAGTTGTGAGACCTCGTGAGGCTTACCAAGTTGATCTACTTCAGAAGCGAATGAATTAAGGTTCAATCTTTACTCCGGCAAATTACTGTAAGGTTATGACTAAATAATCACGTAATCATTGATTATTCCTATGAATTTGCATACAATAGTAGTTAAATTAAATTTAACGTTGCATCCTACCTACTGGCTTGATTTACGAAGCTTACAATTGTTCACTTACGTTAACCTTTTTCACTCTTTCCCTAGCACATAAGTACAATGAATGCTTTATACTTATTTATGCATAATATCATGCAACCTCATAATCAATCACTTAATTATGAGTTTCAATGGGGAAAATCCCGTCATAACGAGGATTGAAATAAAATTTCACTGATTTAAATGGGAAATAGACCCTAGCTTGTCGCACGATTACTGTCCAAATGCTCTTTCCTATTATTTATATATAAGTTACATCTGAAATTATACTATATCATATGTATCGTGTTTGCATTGACCATTTTATTATGGTTGATTTTTATAATTCTATAAAAACATATTGGGGAGTTTCTTGATGGGGAATTTGGTTAAAAAGAATATTGAGGTTAGGATTTTTCCCGGTAAAATGGATTGCAATGATAATGGAGAGAAAATAGCCAGCATCAACCAAATTGAATCCAACATTGGCATTAGACGATTTATCTACAACGAGGAATTAGAATTCATAAACAACTTTAAAAAAATGCTAATTCAATACGGTTACGGTGATGATATAAAAATAAAAGTAAACGATAGTTCTTGCAGTGTTATTTTAGAGATGTTGAGGTGTGAGTATTCTTTTTTGGAAAAAGCAGAATCCAGCAGCAGACAACAAGCACAAAGAGACCTAATCACTGCGTTTAACAGATACGTTGATCCATATTTAAAATCCGCGTATCCAGCTTACAAAACCAAGAAAAAAACCTTAAAATCCACATTCAGAATAATAAACAACAACAATAATGTAAGAATAACAAATGATAAAAATGGATATGATAAAATAAAATTAGCCAATTTAGGATTAGTTAAATTCAAAACCAGCAAAGAATACCGTGAATTACTACGTCGTGGAAGTGATAAAAATGGTTCTAGTGTGAAAATCAAACATGTAACAGTTAAAAGACAACAGGGCAAATACTACGCCGTTTTTAATGTTGAATACATATACGTTCCGGAAAATATAATTGGTCCGCTAATGCAAGTGGGAATTGATATCGGATGTGGAAAACTAGCTGTACTTTCCAATGGCACAGAGATACCCAATCTAGACCTA
>JAZNOJ010000058.1:0-13360 GCA_045580735.1 Candidatus Egerieisoma sp.
CTGGCGGTAATGTAACGAGAGCCGAATTTGTTGTGTTGTTCGTCGCCTGCGGCTCCTCACAACACAACAAATTCTTTCAAAATACACTTTCATCTTATTTTTTTGAGAAAAGTGTTACCTATCATTGATTTATCTACACTTATTTATTGTAGTTATCATATTGTTCTGTTGAAAAAAATTGGTTTTTATGTTATAATCATTTCGCTAATATATAATTTTAATGGAGAGCAATATGATTAAAACACTTCGTTTACTATCAGAAAACAAGTCTTCTTTTATAGTCAAACGAGTGTATGCTTGTCCTTGTGGAAAAGGCATCATATGGGAAGAACAAGATTATACTCCTGGTCACAGGGATGGATTTGCCTCCTTGTTATGTAATAAATGCAAAAATGATTACTATATTGATTTCGGTAGCAGTAATACAAAATGGTCAATTAAAAGACAGAAGGAAGAAAAAATTATGGATAATTTATGGTTACTTACTGAAGAACGCCCCAAACTTTCAGTTGTATTAAGAATTTTGGACGAATACCATAATGAATTTGGAGCCACTGTGACAGTTAACGATAATTTTAATATTAAACCTATTGTTAATAACGGCAAATTTACATTTGAATACTTAGTAGAAGGAGTATCTGTTCGGGGTATTGCTAATATTTTCATAGAAATAGTAAGCGGTAATTCAAGCTTTGTTGATTATATGCTTATTCGACAGGAGGAAAAACCTACAGATCATTCTTTAGAAAATGTTCTTATGGCAGTTGAAGAAACAAAAACAAGCGATGCCGAATCAAGAAATACGGGTATTTATCAGCGTGCTTCAAAATTTGTATACATAGATTATTATTGTCCGCAGGCAAAGAAGTATATGTTGTATAACGAAGAAATGACACCAGACGAAGACAGAATTCCTACAGATACAAACAGGTTCGGAACCAATATGCTTCTTACATTGGGCGTAAAGTTTATTGGCAAAACCATGAGAGGATTCAAAGCTTTTGACAGTGTAGATGAAATGGTAGCTCAAAAATCAAGTATGCGTCTACCTAACCATACAAATGTTCCCATCCTTCTTCACAAGTATGACGATAAAATTACCGTTTCGGGACGATTGGCAAAGCCTAAAGATGCTGGTAACATTGGACATGACCCTAATATTGGAGCTCTTTCTTGTATCGGATATACTCTCCGCAAACTTGGATGGGATAAAGATATCGTTGTAACACATCATGGAGTTTCCCAATCTTATGTTGATAGGACTAGAGGAAGCAACAAGTGCTTGATCCTTTTTAACAGGAATAACATGAAATTGGAAGGCATAAATATGCCTCCAATAGTCCCAATGCCTGAATTTTATTGGAATTATTCTTGTTCTTCAGAAAAGGTAGCATCAATTTTTTTGCACCTCACATGCCAGTATTCAGGGATATATGGGATTTATGAAAATCATGCAGGGTGTGAACGTGGCTATTTTCGAACTAAAACAGGGGATTTTTTAGCATTACCTAAAAAGGATAGATATGGAAATAACCTGTTACTCCCCGATGTTGTTTTGTGTGATGATGAAACTCAACAAATATGTAATGTGGAAGGAAAGAAAATATCAACACTTTATGATGGTGTAGCGGAAGTTGATACTTATGATTCAATAGAAAATGAGTTTATAAAGCCTCATTACCATGGATATTCTATTCAACGATGGGTATCAATATTTGGTGGTGATTTAAATGATATTCCACATGAAAAGGTGCTTATATATTTAAACGATTTTGGTGAGGTTTATATAAATAATAACGCTCCATCAAATATCAAGGCCGCATTTAACGCAATAGGTATAATTTGTTGAGAAATAAGGAGGAAAATATATGGTTCTGTATAATGAATATCATATAACAAGTGAACTAATTGAAGAAGCATATAATTATGCTGTGTTATCGAGAAGTTATACTTCAAATAGGCATGATTTTCATCCTGGTGGACTCAATAATAAGCAGAAAAAAATGTTTGAGGGTAAACTAGGCGAAAAAGGTTTTAAAATGTTTCTGATGGATAATTGTATAGAATTTACCGAAGATCATTCTTCGCATGAGGAACGTGATGAATATGATTTTCTGGTTACGATAGATGGACTAGATTTAAAAATAGATGTTAAAACACGTACCGAAAACTTTCACATCAGAACGCTTGAAATGGTAGAACAAGCAGAGTCGCACCCAAAAGATATATATGTTTCTGCTCGATTATATCGCGAAACTAATACTGTAAAATTGTTAGGTTGGTTTTCTTTTGATGATATGATAAGAATTGGTCGTATACAAAATCAGGGATATCTGGATAATTATGTCATGTATGACTCTGATTTGCGTCCCATTTCAGATCTATATGATAATTATTTAATTAAATGTAAAAAGCAGTAGTCTACTACTGCTTTTTCTTTCTAAACACTAAAATGTATTGATGGATTTGATTGGCAACAAAATCAAATGGATAACCATATGGGAATAATTTTGTAGATTGATCTGCCCAAATTTTTAAACCTCTGTAGTAAAGGTCAGGTATATCGTTAAAAGTATCAATGATTTTTGCATGGAGAAGATTTGTTTCCTTTTTCTTGGGTTGTAAATCTTTACAAAAAACAATTAAATATCCTTTTGACTTAAGGTATGGCAACGATTTTTGGACAATCTCCTTTAATAAAGGGAAGAACTCTTCAGGGCTTACATTACCTAAGTCAGCGGAACTGTTTGTAAACGGGGTGGCGGTTTTACCATACACGGGTATATCCGCCCCCGTTTTTTCTTTTGACATCATATTTGCATACGGTGGGTCAATAAGAAACATTCCGGCTTGTTCACCATTAAGCAATCGAGATATTGTATCTGAGTCATCAAGCAGACGTCTGCTATCACCACATAAACAAGGCTGTTTAGGCAGACCTAAGGATTCGGCAGCGGCATAATATGTTTCAATAAATTTTGGATTTAGGTCTATTCCAGCAGCACGGCGATTGCAAAGTGAAGCCCCCAAAAGTGTTCCTCCAACACCCATGAAATAGTCGAAAACAATTTCATTCTCCTTAGTAAAAAATTGAATGAGATCGCGCATTAATTGAGGCGGTTTTGGAGAGGGATGTGTTTTTCGTATATTGTGAGCGTAACTTTCTTCTCCCCGAGTAGAATAGCGTGTGTTCAAGACCGAACAAAGTTGACTTGTCCACTCTGCTCCAGATAAATCATTAATTTTATTTGTTAAGCAGAATCTTTTCCCATTTGTTATTTCAATACTAATATCACTTCCGGGAACAAAGAAAGCATTTTCAATATCATCTTTTACCCATCTTGGCAAAGAAGATATTTCTTCTGCCGTTAAAATATCTTTTACTTTACGCTCCATTTATCATCTCTCGCATTTAATAATTTGTCACTAATACCTCAACAGTAGCATCATTCTTGGATTTGAATTGATAGTTACAATTAGAATAACTACTGTTGATAAAATGAATGTTATATTTTTGCGCCCATTCCTTAAGAATCTTATTTTCAAGACCTTTGTGATCAAACACATTAGATAGGGCAAACCTAATTCCTCGTGAATGTGCTTCGTCTAAATATTCATAAAGCGCTCTTTCTTCATCTTCCCCCCAATCGTGAAAACCACGATTGCCATCGTTGTATGAACCATTAGTAATTAGATAAGGCGGATCGCAATAAATAAAATCGTCTGAGCCTAACCCATCAAGATTTATTCCCCTAAAATCTCTTGTAAAGAATTCGAGATTTTTACTTTTCATAGAGTCCATAAATAATAACAAATTGCGTTTTGTGGTTTCAGAAAATTGACTGCGATTTCGACCGAAGGGGTTATTGTATTCTAACCGGTTGTTAAAACGGAATTGATAATTAAAAGAAAAACATGAAAGAGTGAATAAGTCAACCGGATTTCCAGTTTGATTATAATAATCACGAAATCTTTTATAACCCTCTTCATTTTCTTTTGACAATTGATATTCGTTAATTTTTTCTTCTATTCTTCGCAAAACCGTTGCTTCATCTGCGTAGCAGAAAAAGCGAACCATTTCAACAATTCGACTATTTAAGTCATTACAAATAGTTTTATTGGATTGCACGTTTGCCGAAATATTAAAACCGCCAGCAAATAGGTCTATAAAAGTGTCAATGTCTGTTGGGAAAAGTTCCATTAATTGAGGAAGTAGTTTGTATTTTCCGCCAATATAATTCATAGGACTTTTTACAAAACGCTTTTTATCCGTTTGCGGAAAGAGTTGCGTTTTTTCAGCTTGAGTTGCAATTGTACGCTTACCTTGTTTTTGTCGAGTGACCTTCTTTTGAGCATAGAATATGTATTCATAATGTTCGGATTTTCCGTTTTGAGGTGCCTTTGATTTATAACGATTGTAAGGAATCTTGTACACTTTAACGGATTCTTCTATACAGTGAAGTTTAAGAATTTCAACGATTTCTTCTAAAGATAATAGACCGTCATCACTGTAACTAATTATTATGTGTTTAAAATCAGCATTTGAAATAAGGGCATCAAAAGATGCTTTTACATTTCGTTTTATACAATAATTAGATTTTTCATTACCATAAGGTCTAACCCCCGTTACTCCCTTCAATATAGGGGAATCATATTTTGCTATAGTTTCAAGCAAATGATAGTTTGGCAAATACTGTCTTTCATTATAAGGTGGATCTATATAAAGGATATCACCACTGATTTTTTTAACAAGTTCATTAGCATCTTCGTTGTAGCAAATGTTGCGTTTTGAATTGTTTAGCACACCAAGTTTAACCAATTCTAAGCGTTTATATGCTCGTTTGTCCCAAGTCTTCAAATATGCACCATAGGTTCCAGTTGTATTAGATACAAAGGGAATTGCTTCGATCAAAGCGGCCAATAAATATTTGTATTCATATGAATCAATGAGTTGTTTTTTCCTCCAAGTTTCAATAGTTGTCCGAATGAAGTCAATTCGTTTTGCGTTCTCTATAGTTAAATATTGGCGTCCCATAGCTCCTGCCGGAGAATATTCTTTTGTTACAAAACCAACAACATCGGTAACATCTTCAGTTTCTAAATATGCGACAGGATCCAATATTCCTATAGATTTTAGGTTTTCAAATGTTGGCACATTGTTATTCTCTATAGTTGCAGCAGTAAGTATATGAGAAAAATACAATAGGTCATTGCTAATTATTCTGTAATATTGCTTGAAGAATCTCGACACAGAACCGGTGCCAGAAAAAATATCGCAGAAGATCTCGTTTTGATCTGTACAATTTTCATCAATTACTGCTTTTATGTTTTCTAAAAGGTTTGTTTTATTTCCAATGAATCTCATTTTAGGGAACCTCCACATCCTATAACATCCTACTTGCTTATTTTACGATATTATGTGGCAATAGTCAAGAGATTTAAATAAATATTAAAATCCGCTTTGGCTAAAATGAATTGAAATCACAAGGTTCAAAATTTTGCCTATATGCATATAATAACTTTGTCGAAAATTGTTGAGGAATAGAATGTCTTATGATATAATATATTATGTATAATTGCAACTAATACATTGTGTTTATTATTAAATGCAACAATATAATGGTTATTTGGAAGGGAAGTAAAAATATGAGCGATAGTCAAGCACCAGTAAAAATTGGGTTATTAAAATTTTTGCGCGAAAGCGTAGGAAGTCAGTTTGTTATACCTGTTTATCAGAGAAACTATACTTGGACATGCAATAAAGAAGTAAAACAATATTTTGAAGATTTAGAAAATGTTATAAACGGAAAGTTTGATAAACATTTTATGGGTATTTTAATATATTTGGACAAGCCTTTGGATTTTGCCTCTCGTGAGTTTTCGGTTATTGATGGGCAGCAACGATTAACCACTACTTTTTTAATCCTTTATGCAATTAAAGAGTTAATGTTGCAAAAAGGTCTTGAAGAGGAAGCAAACAGATTAGATGCACAGTTTCTTACAAACCAGTATGTACCAGATAAATTAAAATTCAAACTTAAACCCTTGGTTGCAGACGATGAGGTTTATAAGCAAATTGTTAATAATGAATGGGATGAAATAACTGCAACAAGCTCTAATGTTTATAAGAATTATAAAGGTATCAAAGATTATCTTCTTGAGTTGCTCAAAACCAAGACTTTCAACGATATCCTTATGGGGTTGGACAAGTTATATGTAGTTTGTATCCCTGTTGCAGAAAGCGACAATCCACAAAAGATTTTTGAAAGCATTAACTCTACAGGTGCCAAGCTGGTGGCTTCAGACTTGATTAGAAACTATCTGCTTATGAATTTAGAAAGCGACACCCAAGAGCAATACTATAACACTTATTGGAAAAAACTCGAAGAGTACATATCTCCCGATTCTAAAAAGCTTGAAGCTTTTTTTAGAATGTTTTTGGCATGTAAAAATAAAGTTTTATCTAATATTACCGCTGTATATTCTGACTTTAAACTATGGTACAGTACTGAGATAGCAAATGGTAATTGTGTGGAAGGTATTTTAAAGGATATTGTAAGATATTCGAAATATTATAACGCTATTTATAGCAGATCAATTTCAAAACTTGATAAAGAAATACAAACTGTAGTTCAAGATTTCAGAAAGAATCTTTCTGAAATGCCTGCCCCTTTCCTCATGGAAATCTATTCTCTTTATGATTCTTATGACGAAGAAGGAAAGCGTCTTCTTTCAGCCGAACAGTTAAGCGATATTTTAACTATTATAAATATTTATCTTTTGAGACGTGCAATATGTGGTCTTGACACAAGTGACATTACCCGTTTGTTCCCATTAGTTCTTAAAGATGTTATGAACGACTGCAAGGGGGATTATACCCAAATCGTTGAATACCTCAAGAAGAACCTTATTAACAAACAACGTGGAAAGTCTGCGCGTATGCCTGATGACGAAACGCTTAGAAACGTATTAGAATATGAAAATGTATATAACTTGCGAGTAACCTTAAGAGTTATCTTCGATAAGATTGAAACACATAATAATCCTGCACCTGTTGATTTGAGCAAATTGAGTGTAGAACACCTTATGCCTCAAACTCCTACAAAGGAATGGCTTGACACCTTAAATATTGATGAAACTACATATGAAAGGAATCTCCATAGGCTAGGAAATCTTACTCTTGCGACCAAACCTGATAACAGCAAAATGAAAAATAAGCCTTGGGAGTATAAAAAGGAAATTCTCGCTGACACCGCTCATTTGACAATGAATCAGGAGATCCTTAAAAAAGAAAAATGGACAGTTAAAGAAATCGATGAACGAACCAAAGAACTTATAGAGCAAATTATAACTCTTTATCCTTATTGCTCCGCTTCTGACGAAGTTATATCAAAACACGTTATTTCCATCAATTGTGAAAACGTGTTTGCTTTGGCATACCTATACGAAGAAGATGGTAGCGTTGAAGTTCAAGAAGGCTCTGAAATTGTTAAATATGATCCCACAAGAGTTGAAGAGTGGCCATATGATCTTTATAACAATTTGTTAGAAGAAGGTATTATCAAAGAGACTGATAATGGTGCAGTTTTTGTAAAAACATATATGTTCTTATCACAATGGAAATCTTATACCGCGTTGAGCTCTGCTGCTGGATTTATTCTTTGTGGTAGCCGCAATGGTTGGGATTATTGGAAAGATGAAAACGGTAAACCCTTAAATGAAAACACTGAACTTAAACAAAAAATGACAGGTAAATAATAGAAAACAATATAAATCGTTATCGTTCAAGGAGAAATTTATGATTAATAAAGTTAAGGGAATATCAATTCAAGGACGATGTTTTTCTGACAATACTTCATTAACGCTTTATCCAAACACTAATGATAGAATATCTGTTATATATGGGAAAAACGGAAGCGGAAAAAGTACAATCTCTATGGGCTTTTATAACCTAACGCAAGAAACTCCCTCTACCGATATAACACTGAAGCTATTGGATAATACAGATTCCATATTAAACTCAGCTGATTATAAAAACAATATTTTTGTTTTCAATGAGCAATATATAGACAAAAATGTAAAAATTGATGATGATGGTTTAGGAACAATTGTTTTATTGGGTGGCCAGGTTGATATTCAAACTGATATAGATAAACACGTTTCGCTAGAAGCAGAAAGAAAAATTGAATGGGAAAAATCGCAAGAAAGATTATCAGAATATAAAACTCGAACAAACCCATTATCTCCTGAATACCACCTCGACAAGATTCGTATGATGCTGAAGAAACCCGGTGGTTGGTCGGAAACCGATTCAAGAATCAAAGGACATAAACAAAATTCTCCCGTGAGAGAAGAAATTCTTTTTGAAATTTGCAAATTAAAACCGTCAGATACAATTGAAAATCTAAAAAAACAGTTTGAAGATAAAAAAGTATTACTTGATAAAATTTCTGACACTACTATCTCTTTTCCTGCACTTCAGTGTGATTCAATATATGTTGAGGAAGATTTCGATGAAAGAGTTTGCGGTCTTCTTTCTCAAATTATAGAAGAGCCGGTTTTAACTGAACGGGAAAAACTAATTTTAGCAGCAATTCAAAATGGCCAACAAAATATTATCGAAAACTCAAAAAACACCTTTTCTAACGAATCAATGTCATATTGCCCTTATTGTTATCAACCCGTGCAATCGCAATACAGGAAAGAATTGATCAACAATATTAATCGAGTACTTAATAAAGATGTAGAAGATCATAAAGCGGCACTTGGAGCAATTACATTTCCGATAATAGATGAAGATTATTCAAAATATGAAAATCTTAATTATGATCTTATAAAAAGAATAAACGGACAAAAAGAAAAATGTATGGTCTTAATTGACGATTACAAAGAAAATATAAAGCTAAAAATAGAAAATACATATACTCCAATTTTAATTCAACCAAAAGGCTTTACCGTAGCAATTTCTAAATTCAATTCTTTATTAGCTGAATTAAAACAGGAAATTGCTGAATTTAACGACGCAATTACAAGGCGTAATAAAATAGTACTACAACTTACTAGTATTAATAAAGAGATTGCTCATTTTGATGTTCAAGATTTGTATCGTAGTTATTTAAAACAGGATAAAGACCTAAAGGTGCAGGAAGAAAATGTAGCCATTGCTCTTCAAAATTATCAATCGGAATCACAAATATTAAGTAATTTGCAGTTAAGAAAATCTAATGTAGGGTTGGCAATAACTAATATCAACAATGCCTTGGAGTATGTGTTCTTTTCTAAGAACAGGCTTTCTATTGAATTGAGAAATGAAAAATATTATTTAAAATCTAACGGTAAAGATGTTTTACCAAAAAATGTTTCTCTTGGCGAGAGGAATATTTTAGCTTTGTGTTATTTCTTTACACAAATGATGTCTAATCAGGAAATTAACAAGTTATATCAAAGCGAAGCATTAGTCATTATAGATGACCCCGTATCTAGTTTTGATTTTGAAAACAG
Source organism: Candidatus Egerieisoma sp. (assembly GCA_045580735.1). Classification (GTDB taxonomy): domain Bacteria; phylum Bacillota; class Clostridia; order UBA1212; family UBA1255; genus Egerieisoma. The sequence continues at coordinate 9,502 of JAZNOJ010000058.1, forward strand.
AGTTGGAATTTTATCGTATATTAGATATCAAGTTGATTGTCTTATTAAAGGAAATCAACAGAGCAAGATTTTAATTTTAACGCATGACTTGACAACTGCATTTGATTTGCGAAAAGCTATGAATGAGGTGGCTAATTCTACCAAAGGAATCGCCCAAATTCAACCTACAACTTCAATATTACAAGAACTAAAAAAAGCCCAACTATTAACATTTAAAAAAGAACGCAATGAGTACGAGCAGTTATTACACACAATATATAAGTATGCCACTGGAGAAATAGCTGATTGCGATGTTATAATTGGAAATGTTATGAGGCGAGCTTTGGAGGCCTTTTCAACATTTAACTATAAAAAAGGTATTGAAGAAGTTTCTTGTGATAAAAATGTGTTGTGTGCACTCGGAGACCGTTCCATATATTTTAATAATTTAATGTATCGCTTGGTTTTGCATGGCGAAAGTCATTATGCAGAACGAATTTATAGTTTGCGTGATGATACTAATTTTTATGAGTTTATATCGATAGATGAAAAGACAAGAACGGCTAAGGATATATTGTGTTTTATGTACTTATTGAATCCTGCACACATTCAATCATACTTGCAAACAATATCCCATGCAATAGAAAATGTAAGACAATGGTGTAATCAAATTAAAGATAATTCTTCGTTTTCCACTGATATTTCGGGTTCTCCTAAAAAACGTAAAATACGTTTGTACGAAATCCCTCTATCTGCGGGAATGGGAAATTATATTGATGAAAACGTTCCATACACCGAATATTATACTGATGAACATAATTGCGACTTTGCAATAAAAGTATCGGGAGATAGTATGGAGCCCAATATTCCAAATAAAAGTATCGTTCTTATAAAAAAATGTGATAGCATTGATGTCGGCGATATTGGTGCTTTTTACTATGATGGTGAAGTTTTTTGCAAACGTTTATCGTATGAAAATAATACTTTATTTTTACAATCAATCAATACTAAATATAAACCGATTATAATTTCTTCGGAAAAAAGTTTAAAAGTGTATGGTAAGGTTGTAAAAGTTGAATTGAATTCGGATAAGTAATAATTTCCACGTTATTTGTATGTGAAAATAAATCAAGAGAATTTTATAGATAAACCATCATAATAGAATGTTAGAATAAACGATTAGGAGTAATGCTGTGCACAACAACGAAGAAAAATTGGAATTTATCGAATCAATATTCGAAAACATACCTAGGGAGGCTTCCGTAGATGTCGCGCAAAGAAAAATAATAGGCTTTTTATTAGCAAATACAAATAACGGCAAATTATATAAATACCGTTCAGTTAATGAAAAATCGCTTCGAAATCTGAAGGAAGGAACGTTATATTGTGCTGCGCCTAGTTCTTTTAATGACCCTTTCGATTGCCAAATTGGATTTGATTTTCATTCGTACATAGCTGAAATGTTTGGTCAAGAGCTTGCGCCTATTGATGATTACTTAATTAAATTTCTTAAAGTGTATGATGGCGAACAAACAATTGATCTTTGCACTGACAATGAAAAAAGAGTGTTTGATAATTGGTTTAATAGCCAAAATCTTATAGACTTTTTACAACAATATCGCGGAAAAGATATCGATAAGACCAATCTTGGAGCAATTCTTTTGAATAATTTTTTGATTGTCATTGAAATTCTATTAGGATTTATGGAGGATAGTGAACGAAAACAGCAAATGACAATGTCACTTGAAATTATGCCAAAACTGCTTGAAAACATGACACCCGAAGGTATATTAAAGATTTCAGATGACGATGCATCTTATGAGGACTTTGCTCGCAGCCTTGGTATAGAGGATGATGGTGATGATATTACCTTGACAAAACTAATATACCAATTGCAACGACCGGAAGATGCAGAAAAGGCAATAAAAATGGATGAAGATTTAACCAAAGCCAATAAAGAAATGGGACAATCAATTGACAATATGTTTCGTGTGGGATGTTTGTGCACTGATTATAAAAATAGGTTAATGTGGTCACATTATGCCGATGGTCATAAAGGTTTTTGTGTTGAGTATGATTTTTCGTGCAATTCTAAAATGTTATCGGAGCCCCTTATTCTTCCCGTTGTATATTCAAAGGAACGTCCTAAGTTCCCTTGGAGTGTTGCGCTTGCTAAAGATAAAAACTCAGAGGAAGTTAAGAATGTCGGCGCTCGAACAATGATTCGCTCGCTTTTAACTAAGGATGAGGCGTGGAGTTATGAGGATGAATGGCGAATAATTTCTTTGGCTTCTTCTGGTACTGATAATATTAAAATGCCGCCAATTTCTTGCATTTATATTGGTGCAATGTGTAGTCAAGAAAATAGGGAGATATTAGTCGAAATTGCTAGTAGTCTTAAGGTGCCCATAAAGCAAATGGTTGCAAATCGCGGTGAATATAAACTGCACGCTCAAGAAGTTCTTGATGTTTTAGGAGAATAATATATGGGTGCACTTTTTATTGTTGGAAATGGATTTGATATTGCACATGGAATTCCATCCAAATATAGCGATTTTAGGTCTTTTATCATAAACAATTATCCAGAAGCTTTGAAATTTCGTGACGAGGTAGTGTATTTGGAAGATTTTGCAGATATAGAACCTTCTGAATTTGCAGCCGAAATTTTGCTTAACGCAATGGATAAATGTGCTGGTGAAGATTGGTGTAATTTCGAACAAGCTCTTGCTTTTATAAATTTTGATAATAAGTTTCCAAAGCCAAATCATAAAGAAAACGAAACAGATGAAGAAGATAGAGAGTTAATGAAGCATTATCTTTTATATATGGATATGCTTACTAGCGGTTTTATTAATTGTTCAAAGATTTGGCAGGATTTTTTTAGACAATGGCTTAAAGGAATACAAGAAAAAATTGATAATGCCGAATTTTTACCAAAAGAATCGTTAATCACCTTGTTTAATGAACCCGACTTGAAGTTCTTTACTTTTAATTATACAAAAACACTGCAAAGGCTATACGGTATCAAAAAAGTGATACATATACATAATAGAATTGGTCAGAAACTAATTTTTGGACATGAAAAAGATGGTGATATAGGTTTATATCAAAATTTTGATTTTGAAGACGGACCGTGTCTAATTTCTTCTTTTTTAGACGAAATGATATTATCTTTCAAAAAGAATACCGCCTCTCCATTGAAGAAGTATAATGATTTTTTTAAGAAATTAGACCGTAATATTGATAAAGTTTATTCGTATGGATTCAGTTATGGGAAAGTAGATAGTGTATATATCAAAAAAATAATTTCAAGCATCTCACCAAATGCGATATGGTATTTTACTGAATTTGAATCACAAGATACTGAGTCTTTGCGAGTTAAAAAAATAAAATTACGCAAGTATGGATTTAAGGGCAAATTTGGAATTTATAAAGGTTAAATAAATCGATAGAGTAATGCAATCTTTTGTGGTATGTTCTTCTACCAAGTAGGTGCTTAGTACGAAATCGATCACTGTAATTTAATTCTATTATAATTAAGAGGCGAAAAATGTATGCCACTAGAAATTGTAAGAAATGATATAACTAAAATGAAGGTGGATGCCATTGTTAATGCTGCTAATGAATCGCTTTTAGGCGGTGGCGGTGTTGACGGTGCGATTCACTATGCCGCAGGACCAAAGTTGCTTGCTGAGTGTAAAACTCTTGGCGGGTGCAAGACCGGCAAGGCAAAGATTACAAGTGGATATAATCTGCCTGCAAAGTATGTAATACATACGGTTGGTCCTATTTATGAGGACGGTAAGCACGGTGAAAAGGCTCTGCTTGAATCTTGCTATCGTGAGTCTTTGGCTCTGGCTAAAGAGCACAACTGTGAAAC
>JAZNOJ010000059.1:0-41341 GCA_045580735.1 Candidatus Egerieisoma sp.
TGATTGCTCTAAAAGAGAATCCTTTATTAAGGCATTCTTGGATTTCGATGCGATCATCATACGTTAAATGTTTGTTTTTCTTTTCTAAAATACTCATAGTCTGAGCACCTCCATTTCTTAGACTAAATTGTACACTAAAAACTTCTCAGACTAAATGCAACACAAAAATCCTTCTCAGACTAAACGCAACACTTAACTTGCACAGTTGCATTTACTTTGAGAATTAACTTAAATTTTTAAATAAGTAAAAATATAATTTCCAATTGCGAAAAATGAAATAATTATGGTATATTTAACTTAGTTTATTATCCTGTATAACCAAATATGGAGGACTTGTTATGCCAAGAAAAAAATTTTTTATTTTAATATACGCAATAATTGCAATTCTTCTAGTATTTACTTCCTGTAATAGTAAAGAATCGAGCAACAATAATATTAAGCCTCAAGCAACTATTGCCAGTCCAACACAAATTCTTAATTCAACAGAAAATAATATACCTACTCCAACAGCTGAGTCCACTGACTCTATTATTCCAACAACTCTGCCTTCACCAACACAAACACTTGAACCAACCCCGGCTCCTGATTATTATAATGCTGATATTATATTTTCAGAACCATCAGGCTTTTACAATCAAAGCTTTGAGTTAGTTTTAACTTATAATACAGATGCTGACATAAGATTCACGTTAGATGGAAGTGAGCCAACAGCAAGCTCCGAAAAGTACGCTACTCCCATTAAAATCACGGACAAATCCAATATTTTAGGAGAAAATGATAATATGACAGTAGTAAGAGCTGCAGCCTTTGTCAAAGGTAAGCGTGTAAGTAAAATTACTACTAAAACATTTTTAATAAATGGAAATCATTCTTCTTTCAATGAACGTTATGGTAAATTAGCAGTTATTTCAATATCGACAAATAAAACAAATTTATATGGAAGTACAGGAATATTTACTAATTACACAGAGCATGGCGGAGATTCCGAAAGACCTGCACACGTAGAATTTTTCGATACAGATGGCATAACAGCATTTTCTGTTGATGCCGGCTTAAGAGTATATGGAGGTACATCAAGAGGCAATCCTCAAAAATCTCTCAAATTAGTTGCACGCAAGGAATATGATGAGTCAAACGGTAAATTCAAATATGCAATTTTCCCGGAAATAAAAAACAAATCAGGTAAAGTAATCGACAGATATGACAGCTTCATACTTAGAGCTGGCGGAAACGACTGTCTTTTCGGTGGTACCAGACAAACATTTTTACGAGATGCCTTAATTCATTCTTTAGCAGTTCCAATATCAAACATTGCGTCTCAGGCCTATAGACCATGTGTGGTTTATATAAACGGAGCTTACTTTGGTATATATAATATTAGAGAAGATTTAGACAATGACTATATTGAACAGCACTATGAAATACCTAAAGAAGAGATTGCTATAATTGCTTATGGTCACGAAAACGGTAGTTGGTTTTACAAGATTGATGAAGGAACAGACAAGGATTTAAACAATTACAAAGCAATGCTCTCATATATAGCAAATAACGATATGACTAATATTGAAAATTACCGTCAGGCAGAAAAGCTCCTTGATTTTGATAATTTCATTAAGTATATTGGCATAAATGTTTATTCAAATAATAGAGATTGGCCACACAACAATGTACGTGCATGGTGTCACGAGGGAAAATGGCGATTTATGTTAAAAGACATTGATTATTCATGGGGAATTTATCATGCCCCTGGAAATGTAATAAATGTCGTAGCTGAAGAAACAGGTCACTGGCGAAATGTTCTTACTGGTGCCGAGGGTGGAGAAATATCCAGAGCTTTTGCTTCTTTAATGAAAAATGAAAATTTCAAAAATAAATTTCTTAAGTTTATGGATAAAATGATTAATAATTACTTCTCAACTCAAACTGTAAATAATGTTGTTAGAGAAATGGCGGACATAATGGCAAAAGAATACGACAGATATTCAACAACATATTGGTATGACAATCCTGATGATATATTAGGAGCAAAGCATAAAATAAGTTTAACTCATGAGCAGTGGCGAAGCGCAATTAATACGCTTTATGAATACGGCGAAAAACGCCCTACTGTAATGGAAAATTTACTGACAGAATTATATGGGTAAAAAGTAACCCTCCTTACTGGACAAAACCAGCAAGGAGGGTTTATTCATTTTCTTTTATTCAATAGGTTCAAAATCTGATGCACCATGCTTACAAAGTGGACAAACGAAGTCCTCTGGCAATGTATCTCCTTCATACACATATCCACATATTTTGCATACATAGCCCTTTTTCTTCGGCTTTTGCGGAGCTGGCTTTATCTTATTAAAATAATAATCATATGTCACACTAGCTTCATTATTAAGCACAATCGATTCAACGACCTGCGCAACGAATATAGTGTGCGTTCCACAATCCTCACTTGAAATAACTCTACAGGAAAAATACGAGTTAGAATGTTTATTAAGGTAAGGAAGTCCGTTTTCGCTTAATTTATAATCATTAAAGTCCTCAAACTTGTCAACATCCTTTCCACTTTGAAAACCAAAATGCTCAAATAAGCTAAATGGTGCACTTTGTGTAAGAGTTGAAATGTTAAAATAGCCTGTTTTTTGTATGGTTTCATTCGTATAATTACTCTTATTCACAATTACCAAAAGTCTTTTTGGAGAATCAGTCGCTTGAATTACAGTATTAACTATACAAGCATTGTTTTTTCCATTTTGATCTTTTGTAATCAATGCATATAAACCATATCCAAGCTTAAAGAAGGCCGTATTGTCTATTTTTGCTTCATCAATTACAGAAGCCTCCTGATTCATATTATTAACAGATTCTGTAATTTTTTCTGCTAGTGCTTCAAGCTCAATCTTATCAGAAGCCTTTACAGTAGATTTGATAGTTATTATATCATTGAGTATTGTGCAATTTTTAAATGCTTCAAGCTCCTTTTTTATCAACCCACCTACAGTAGCAGCCCAACTTCCATTTTCTATAATTGCTATAGCTCTGTTTTGTAAATTATGAGCACGCAAATCATTAATAACATTTTCCATCGGTGTAAAGATACCTGCATTATATGTTGCACTTGCAAAAACTATATGACTATATTTAAATGCTTCAGCTACAATATATGAGGCTCCCGTAACAGAAACATCGTAAATTGCAATATTCTTTACACCCTTTTCAGAGAGACTTGATGCTAATATTTCCGCAGCATTTTCAGTTCCACCATAAATTGAACCATATAACACAAGGACACCATTAATTTCAGGTGTATACGAGCTCCATTTATCATATTTTTCAATAATAATATTTATATTGTCCTTCCAAACAGGTCCGTGCAAAGGACATAACATCTTGATTGGAAGCTTTGCTGCCTTTTTAAGAAGCATTTGTACCTGTGCTCCATATTTACCAACTATATTTGTATAATACCTTCTATATTCTGAAATACCAAGCTCTGTAATGTCATCATCAGATGTAAAAATATTTCCGTTAAGTGCTCCAAATGTACCAAAGGCATCTGCGGAGAAAAGAATATTTTCAGTTAAATCATAAGTCACCATAACCTCCGGCCAGTGAACCATCGGTGCCATGACAAAGGTAAGCTGATGTTTACCTGTATCTAAGGTATCACCCTCTTTGACAAGATTAATCGAAGCTTCAAGATTTTCTATTTCAAAAAATTGCTTGAGCATAGTCACTGTTTTGGCATTGCATATAATCTTAACGTTAGGATAAATTCTATGCACATCTGCAATTACAGCACAATGGTCTGGCTCCATATGATTAACAATTAAATAATCTAGTGTTCTTTCCTCTAAAGCTGCTTTTAAATTTTCTAAAAATATACCGCGAACGGATTTATCAACCGTATCAATCAAAACTGTCTTGTCATCCTTGATTAAATACGAATTATAAGAAATACCTGCCGGAACAGGATATATATTTTCAAATAACGCAATTCTTCTATCATTAGCTCCTATCGAATAAATATCGTTTGTAATTTTTCTAATACATCGCATATGCTTACACCTCTATTATTATTCTTCCCAAAGTACAATTTTATTATTTATTGAACTTTTATTCAAGTCTATTATTCTTTGGTTAGAAGAACCTTTAAATTTCAATGATATATCCTTCAATTCTTCAATAAAAGGTCCATCAACCAATACATCTATATTTGACAACAGCTTTACTGTATATGGAGTAAAATATTTACTATTTTTATCAATTAATTCTTCTATTTTACAACCGGTATAACACCAAATGCTCTTATTTGGAAGCATTTTCTTTATTTTTTGTGTCAAACATGCTAATGTTTCTTGATTTTCAGGTTCAAATGGTTCACCACCAAGCAAAGAAAGACCATTTATATAGCTTTTATCTAAAGCCTCAATAATTTCTGCTTCTATTTCTTTTGTAAAAGCATTTCCATATTCAAAATTCCATGTTTCCGGATTAAAACAGTTTTTGCAATGGTGACGGCATCCTGAAACAAAAAGCGAAACACGAACACCTTCACCATTTGAAATATCTGTTTTCTTAATATTTGCATAATTCATAATGTAACCCTTTAAAACTAATTACAGATGTAATACTCTTTCCTTTATTTCCTGCGTGCGACCTTGATTCCAAAATTGTGTACCTATATAGCCACATGTACGTCGAGCCACGTTCATTTTATCCTGATTTGTATTTCCGCATTTAGGGCATCTCCATATAAGCTTACCGTCCTCATCGCTTACTATTTCTATCTCTCCATCATAATCACATTCGTGGCAATAATCGCTCTTCGTATTAAGCTCTGCATACATTATATTATCATATATAAATCGTATAATTTGCATTACTGCTTCGATATTATTTTGCATATTGGGAACTTCAACATAACTAATAGCACCACCTGTTGATAACGCCTGAAATTGTGACTCGAAGGCTAATTTAGAAAATGCATCCATTTCTTCTGTAACATGCACATGATAACTATTTGTTATATAACTTTTATCAGTAACACCTTCTATTACGCCAAAACGTTTTTGAAGACACTTTGCAAATCTATATGTTGTACTTTCTAGCGGAGTACCATAAATGCCAAAAGCAATAGTTGTTTCGGCCTTCCATTTTTCACAAGCTGTATTCATGTACCTCATGACGTCTAAAGCAAATGGTGTCGCGGAAGGATCTGTATGTGATTTTCCTGTCATGTACCTTACACATTCACATAGGCCGGCATAACCAAGTGAAATAGTTGAATATCCGTTATATAAAAGATTATCAATCTTTTCGCCTTTTTTCAATCTTGCAATTGCCCCATATTGCCACAATATAGGCGCAGCATCTGACAAGGTTCCTTTTAATCTGTTATGTCTGCACATCAAACCCTGATAACACAATTCTAGTCTTTCATCAAATATTTTCCAAAATCTAGTCATGTCTCCACCAGACGAAAGAGCAATATCAACTAAATTTAGTGTTACTACGCCTTGATTAAAGCGACCGTAAAATTTATAATTTCCGGCCTCATCCTTCCATGGCGTCAAAGCACTTCTACAACCCATTACAGGGAAACAGTTTCCTTCCTTTAATTCTTTCATTTTCTTTTCTGATATATAATCAGGAACCAATCTTTTTGCAGTGCACTTAGCTGCCATTTCCGTAAGATAATAATATTTACTATCCTTATTTATATTGTCTTCTTCTAGAACATAAATCAATTTTGGAAAAGCAGGTGTAATCCACACACCCTCCTCATTCTTAACACCTTGATAGCGTTGTTTTAATGTTTCTTCTATTATTAGTGCTAAATCCTTCTTTTCTTGTTCACTTTGAGCCTCTCCAAGATACATAAAAACAGTAACAAAGGGAGCTTGTCCATTAGTGGTCATAAGAGTTACAACCTGATATTGTATAGTTTGAACACCACGACGCACTTCCTCTCTCAGTCTCTTTTCTACTATTTTTGCTATTATCTCATCATCAAAAAGCCCTCTCATTTCTCTTATTTCTTCAAGCACCTCAAGACGAATCTTCTCTCTTGAAATCTGCACAAATGGTGCTAAATGTGAAAGAGAAATACTTTGTCCTCCATATTGACTGCTTGCGACCTGCGCAATAATTTGTGTTGCTATATTGCATGCAGTTGAAAAGCTATGTGGTTTTTCTATTAATGTACCACTAATAACAGTGCCATTTTGAAGCATGTCCTGCAAATTCACTAAATCACAATTATGCATATGCTGTGCATAGTAGTCCATATCATGAAAATGGATAATTCCTTGATCATGTGCCTGTATTATTTCTTGTGGCAAAAGAAGCCTTTTAGAAATATCCTTACTTACTTCGCCCGCCATATAATCTCTTTGCACACTATTTACTGTAGGATTTTTGTTTGAATTTTCCTGCTTTACTTCTTCGTTATTACATTCAATAAGACTTAATATTCTATTGTCAGTCGTATTGGATTTTCGCACGAGTGAACGCGTATAACGATATTTTATATATCTTTTCGCAACTTCAAACGCACCAAGAGCCATTATTTCATTTTCAACCAGATCCTGTATTTCCTCTACAGACATAGCACGCTGCATATTCTCACAATATTTTTCAACAGAATTTGCTATTTTAATAATTTGTTCCTGTGTAAGCTCCCTTGAATTTTCTTCTGCATTATTAGCTTTCGTTATAGCAATAATGATTTTCGTTATATCAAAGGTCATTTCTGAGCCGTTTCTTTTAATTATTTTCATATTCTACAACCTTACCTTCCACTTTATATTGTGTGTAGGATTATGTTATACCACATTTTATTGTGTTTGAACAGTATCTATTTCACTTTTTTATAAAAATTTTTTATGAACAAAGCAAAATTTCCTTTTGGATATAAAATATGCAATATATGGAGCCAATGACCAAACAACAGACAGTATCCCATTCATAACATTAAAAAAGAATATAGCAGCGGCATAATTAAACCACATTTCACTACAGAAGCAGTCAAATGTTGTAAAATTTAGAATATTTTTTCTACAATTTGATTCTCTATGCATAATTCCTTTTATAATTGCTTTTGAATTAAGAAAAGCTCTGTATGGCAAAAAAGCAAAATCTAATATCAATCTTAATAAAACATTTTTTAATTTTCCTTTTTCTTTCAAAAGAATTATACTTAGCATAAATACAAGCCATAATAAAAATATGTCATTAAAAAGCAGTCCTCCTAACAGAAATAAAGAGAACATTGATGGCCAAAATATTATTTTAGCTATATTTAGTATAATATTGCCAAAAGACACCTTTTTATATATTTTTTTAATAATTTCTATATCGTTTTTTATATTTATACTTTCTTTTTCTAACATTTCAAAATAAGAACCCGGAAACATCTTATAAACACATATATCCTTAGCATATCCTACATAAGAAAATACTCTGTCAAAGCCTTTTTGCGCAAAAAACTCATATGCATAAGGGTTGTAAATATAAACACCATCAAATGCACTATCTCTGCAAGGCACAATATATTTATTTGATAAAGTCATATTATCATAGCCATAATAGGATGAATCATTATACAAATTTTCGAATACGTTTGTCTTTTCTTTTTCACATATTCTTCCTATAATTTGCGGTCTTATAATAACATATCCTGTACTTATAACTGGTTCTGAGCAAAAATATTTTACTTTAGGAACGTTCATTTTATGATGCATTATCTCTGCCATTTCAAAAACCACATTTTTAGGCAGCTCATAATCGTCATCTATTCCTACTATATAGCTAGCTTTTAGGACATCTCCTTTTATCACCTTTTTATTCAATTCCACAAAGGCACCTTTTTTTCCGTCTTTACATTTCCATATCTTTCCATATTCAAAATATTCTCTGCTTCGTACCAGGATATAAAAAGTATCACCCATTTCATCAATGATTTTTTTTGCATAATCAATTAACTCTGCATCGTGCATGGTCCATTTACTCATGTTTTCGGGCAAATCTGCAAGCAAAAAATAAAATATTCCTTGCTGATTATTATTCTCTGCTATTTTTTTTAAATTAACAAGTGCTTCTCTGATTTTTTTCTTTGATTCCATAACCAAGTGCATTGCAACGATAACTGAAACATTTTCAGGCATTCTGCCCTTAAAATCTACTTTTGGCAAATTAATCAATAGATTATTTTTCTTGCATCTTATATATATCATAATTATTACAATCAACAATATAAAACACATAAATATTGAAATTATAAATGCCTCAGCCAACATTTGCACACCTCGAAATATACATAATTATGCATTTACATTATTTACATATAACAAATGTTTTATTCTTTTCTTTTTAATTTTGAAGTATCTCCTTCGGGCATTGTGCAATAAATTCTCATAGGATCGAGTTCCCATTTATTATCTAAATTACGGCAAAGCAATTTATCTACTGTAACAAAATCATATCCCTGTGTTTTTAAAATATCTATCGCTCTCAACGCGACTTCAATCGAAGTAGGATAATTATCATGTAGCAATACAATATCACCATCATGTGTATTAGTCACAATCATATCTACCATTTTTCCTACATCGCGTTCTTCCCAATCTCGTGTATCATAATTTCCCCAACAGACAGTGATCATCGGTGATGCAATTTCACGTACCCATGGTGCAGTAAGCGCACTACCCCCTGGTGGGCGCATATATTTCGCCTCTGAGCCTATTATCTCCTTAATTAGGCAATTAGTTTTTTCTAATTCAAATATAACCTTTTCCTTGCTTGATTTACTTAGCCATGAATGAGAATATGAATGATTACCAACCTCATGACCTTCCTTTGCCATTCTAAAAACAAGACTTCTACATTTTTCTGTATTATATTTATGTGCTTTATAATCTAATCTTTCCCCTACCACAAAAAAAGTTGCCTTTGCGTTTCTTTCAGCCAACCCGTCTAGTAATTTTTCAGTATAAACTGGATTCGGACCATCATCAAATGTAAATGCTATCATCTTTTGGTTGTCTTCAGAAGCATTGAATTTCACATTATATAGCAACATAAAAATAATAATTAACCATATTACAAAAGCAATTTCCAGCTTATGAATTTTTCTCATAATTATCTCGCTCCTATTTTTTGATACGATGATATTATGCGCTGAAAACCAAAAAGAATTTTGTAAGTTAATGTTAAATTAAAAAATGTTATTTTATATCTGTTTTATGTTTTTTTATCATTTTATAATCTGCTGTTGCTATTCGTCTTTTATTTTTCGAGAAAAATGTCGCAAAAAGCCTCTTAATCCAGTAAAAGGGCAATAAAAACGGATATTTTTTTAATTTTGTATATTTGCATGCAAGTAAATTTCTAGGCGGAAATAATTTATATATAATGAGCTCAAAGCTACTCTTTTCTTTTAATTGATTTACAATCATTACCTCTCTGCTGCCAAAAGCTCCGCTATACAAAACATATGATAATATATCATATATTTCTGCAAATTCTAACGCATCGCAATCCTTTGACAGAACAAAATCAGTCAAGCTACAACCATCTTTTCCTTTCAAGCTATTTAAGAGCTTTTCAATTATATTATTACATTTATTTACAAAATCTAAAAGGCCAGCTTCTTTAAGCTTAATAATCACTAAATCATTATCAAAATCATCACTATTTAACAAAGCCTTTTGCATAAAGTAAACATCTGCAAAAAATTTAAGCCCTGCTCCACCATTTTTATAATGTTTATTAAAATGAGCAATTATATAGAAATAAAAATCTTCCTTCTTCATTTTGTACTCATATGAATTATCTACACGTGTAGAATTTTCCCATATATTTTTAAAATGCTTGCCCAAATCCATATTTTCGCTGAACAAGCGCATATGCATTTCAAAATTAAAAATCGGTGCCTTATGATATGGACAATCTGCAAAATCCTGTGTATATACCCTTGTATAACCGAGCTGCTCCATAACCTTACGAATTTTTTCTTTATCTTCTTCTCTTGTAAGAATATCGTTATCCGTAAAATCTCTAACACCCTTCATCGGATAAAAATTTTTTAAAACTATGCCTTTTAGCAAAATATAATCAATATTGTTACTTTCAAATTCTTTTAAAATCGTCTGTCTTTCAGCATCAAAAAGAATTTCTTTTCGGAGTACCATATTAGCTTGTTCTTTCCATTGTATATATATTTTTTCCGGACAATCACCTTTATTTATATAAGGAAAAACAAATGCCGCAATGTTATGTCTAGATGCTTCTTTATACAATATTTCCCAATCCAAATCAATTGGATAATTAATTTCTATTCCACTGTCATTAGACAATGCCTTTGAAAACAAAAGTACTAAAACACGCTGTTCTTTACTTATTGGTCTGTAAATATTTCTGCTTTCGATATTTTTGCACCTCTGCTCGACATAATTAATATATTTTTCGTCATTACAGGAAATATACTTTTGTTCTTTAAAATAGCCTTCAGCCACAGCTAATACTTTTCTAAATGGCACCTTTTCATAGGTTTTGCAATTATCTCCGCATGTTATGTAATGATTTTTCCTTACCTCAATAATCCTATGAAGTATTAAAGCTCCGTCTTCTCTTTCAAAAAGAGGCAAATCGTATTTTTTTAATTTACTTTTGTCATTTACTTTTACAAGACGCACTAAATCCCTGCCCTCTTCTAACATAGGCAGCATGCTCACACCTTGTGTTTTATGTATTACAAAACCATATTTTTCTATTATATCTTCTATAGATGCATTATTATAATCGCTCATCGGTATACCTTCACAGCTTTTAAATTAGTATATATTTATATTTTTACAATTCTATAAAGCCTACACTATCTAATTGTTTTACTACGATCTCAATGCTTTTTTCTGCTTCGTCTTCACTTATTTCGTATTCACTACGAAGAATCTTAATCAAATCCTCTTTTGAAATATCATTTTTCATTTGTTTTGCTATAAAGGCTGCAGTTTCATTCATTTTAATCATACCATTAAATTCTCCACCAACATTTACAGCAACATATTCTCCATTTGCTTCACTTATAATAACATTTTTTAATTTCATTCTATTCACCCTACAATTCATAATGTTTTCCGCTCATTGCCTCGTATGCAACAATAGCTGCTTCCTCTGAAATATTACATTTTAATTTCCATATTGGTATTTCCTTTGATATTTTTATTACATTTTGTACAATTCTTTCCATTTTTGAAAAGTCATTGCTCCTATATGTCTGTGATAACAATACCGGAAGAGCATTTAATGAATCTATGCGTTCTATTTTATTTTCTTTTCCTCTTTCAATTATACATATTCCTGCAACAACTGCGGATGCATTTCTGCTCAAAGCTTCTTTTCCATCCCATGGTGTTCCCCAAACAGTAATATCTTGGCCTATTGATAAAATAGGCTTATCTCCGTTAATATATCTAAATCTATTAGATAGAATTTTTTCCCAAAGTCTTGTATGTGTGGTTTTGCCTGTCCCGGAGGGAGCTGTAAAAAGGTATGCTTTACCATCTACCTCAACGGCAGCACTGTGCAACAGTATATTGTCTCTCAAAGCAATTTCTTCAACAAATCTTCGATATAAAGCTAAAAATTCTAAATATCCCTTTGGCAAATTATACTTTTTAGAATCCTTTGTCTCTTCAAAGTTTATATCATCCTCGGTTAATATAATTTCTATTTCAGGGACTTCCTCACTCACATACTCGGCACACTTTTTCTCTATATAAGGAAAATTATGTTCTACCCTTACAACTATATTTGCAAGTTTATAATTTTGTTTGTATTTACTCATTTTAATGGTAACCTCGGTAATTCTATTGCGCCTGGTTGAGTAGTATAAATCGGAACATCCTTGTCCGTTTTATTTGTCGCTTCAGGACTCTTTGAAGGCGTGCTTGTGTTTTGCTCATTATCACCTTCATTCTTCTGCGGTGTAGAAGAATTAGGCGCTTCACTATTGCTTGAATCCGATTCAGTAAACGAATCCTCAGGCAAAAAGCTTTCTGAATCATTTTTATCAGACGGCCGTTTAGTTTCTTCTATCTCATTGATAGGTGTTTGTGACGGTTCTTTGCTTGCTTGATTAGTATATTCAGGCTTATTGGTAGTGTCTGCTTCAGTATTACCATTCTGTGAAGACTCCGTTTTATTATTATCCGTTGCATTTTCAATTTCAGCACCAGACGTTTGTCCTATAGGTGTAGCACTTTCATTTGCTTGTGTATTTATAGGCTTGGGTGAAGGAGTAACTATTTTAACATCCTCTTTATTATCACAAGCAAAAAAAGATGTAGCCATTACAAATACTGCCATAACAGCAATAATTTTTTTACATAATTTCATATCTTATCCCTCATTTTAAAGGTAGCCTAGGTAGCTCAATGCTTCCGTCTGGCTTTATAATTATTCCACTTATATTAGAATCCGAGTTTTCGGAATCATCTGCATCTCCGGGCTGTTCTCCATTTTCTACAATTTTCCTTCTTAAAAGCACGATATCCTTTCCATTAATTTCTTCATCTGCATACACATCAAAAGTCTCTATCGTGTAATCAATATCCCAACCGCCCACTATATATCTTCTAATGATAGCCACGTCCTTTGCATTTATCTCCCCATCACTATTCGCATCACCTAAAAGCAAGGTAGCTGCATGTGACAAAGATAAAATACTAGAAAGCAGCACAAAAGCAGTTATTAAGGTAAAAACACGAATTTTTACATTTAATTTCAAGAATATACCTCCTCGTAAATTGCATTATAACCATATGATTTTATCAAACACATATATTAAATTCAAGCGCCATTTTATGTAAAAATTCAAAATCGCTTTCTTAACAGCTCAAATGGTATACTCCACATGTCAGCCTTTTCTTTTCGTTTCCAAAATCCACATGTGCTATACATCCAAATGGTACATCAATATGAAGCTCAGTTTTTCCATATTGCTTAACCCATCTAACAGCAATATTCCCCATAGGCGTTTCTACATTGCATTTAGCCGACAAAAGCTTTGTAGGAAAATATGGTTTTACAGAAAATTCCTTCCATCCCGGCGAAAGTGGTTTAACGCCACAAATATATGCATACAACCAATAATCAACAGCACCATACATAGGATGATTATGGGAATTCATGGAAGGATCTTTTTTTAATTCAAAGCGTTCCCAAATAGTCGTAGCCTCATTTTGTATCATATAACCAAGTGATGGATATTTCTCATTTGTAATAATTTCCCAAGCATCATCAACATATCCATTTTCTGTGAGTACATCAAAAATATATCTTGTACATAAATTACCGGTAGTGATTCTATAGTTTCTCTTAACTAAATCCTCTCGGAGTACTACTAATGCCTTATCAATATATTCTGCTGGTATAATTCCAAGCCATAACGGGAAAACCTGACAGGCCTGTGAACCAGTTGCAACTATTCCCGTGTTTTTGTCAAACCATTTATCTAAAAATGCTTTCTTAATTGATTCCGAAACTCTGAGATAATATTCCGCATCTTCTGTTTTTCCTAAGAAAGAAGCAAAATTTGATAATTGAATACAGTTATAAAACGAATATCCTGTGGACATAAGTATTCCTGGCGTTATTGCAGATTTTGCATCCTCTAAAGCCACACAGCAATCAACAGGTGACGCCCAGTCCCCATAATAACTGTAATCTACTATATAATTTTCGCTTCTTGAAAGTAAGTAATCCTCCCATTTTTTAAAATTCTCGTAAGCCCTGTCAATGATTTCTAAATTTCCTGTATGATAAAGCGAACTGACACCTGCTACTAAAAACGATGAGCAAACAGGATCTGCCGGTCTTGCCCCTACAATATACGGAGCTGTACATGTAATTCTATCCTCTTCTTTTTGAGAATCAATTATATCATTAATTACTTTTGGAAAAATTCTACCAATATCAAAATTATATGGTGTCTCTTCAAATCTAACAGTTGCATCATTCATCCATGCCATTCTCTCGTTTCTTTGCGGACAGTCAGATAAAATACTATGAAGATTTGATCTTTCGCACATTACCGTATTTTCGTGAATTTTATTAACTAAAGCGCTTCCGCAAGAAAAGTAATTATTTTCCTTTTCTATATCTGTGTAAAAGGATATTGCCACAATGTCATTAGATGACAAAATATCACCATATCCTGTAACCTTTGCATACCTAAAACCATGAAATGTAAAATCGGGTTCCCATGTATCACCATATTTTTCATTACCTGATGTAAAATACACATCTGTGCATTTTGCTTCTCGTAAAGGCTCTGTAAAAAGATCACCATCTTCTTTTAGAAGCTCAGAATATTTTATTTCGATTTTTCTTCCACATTCAGCACCTACAGGCAATGAAAGCTTAACATATCCAGCCATGTTTTGCCCAAAATCAATCACATAAGCATCATGCTTAATAGGTGAAATTGAAATTGGCTTATAAATAGCTTTTTTTCTTATAGGCTCAAGCTCCTGAACTATCATTTTTCCACCAGGTGACGAAAGCGTTATTACTGCTTCTGGGATGCTGTAAGCTTCTCTTGCATCATAAATATCACCATCATAAATATTTTGTGAAATAAGTGGACCATGTGACCAGCTCCAAGACTCATCGCTTTCTAAAGCCCTAACCCACTTACCTTCACATTTTACATATAATATTGCAGACAGTTGAGGAATACCATCCAAAGGAATATTACGATATCCTGTTGCCATTTTTATAAAATCGCTGTCTAATCTTCTCCATCCATCACCAATAGCGCAGCAAATTTCATTTTCGCCTTCATAAAGCGTATCTTCAAGTTCAGGCATAAGTACATAATAGCATGTTCTAGAATAATCAGAATACGCAGGATCCATAAGTGATTCATCTACACATTTACCATTTATTGTTACTTTTTGATATCCTAACCCGGAAATCAGCAGATAAGCTGCCTCAGGTTTTTTTTCTAAATAAAATTTGCGTGAAAAATATATTGCTCGTCTCTTTTCGTCCTTAGATGCCGCAATCCATTTAGCATCCCACTGATCAACCTGACCCATGTAAAAATAATCACAAGCAGGTAAACTAACATTTCCATTTTTGTCTTTGATTTCGACAGAAAAATCTATTCTTACTCCTATTGGAAGTGGCATACCAGCATATCTTACTGATTGTTCACAGCTTTCTTGCCATCCCGAATCCCATAACTCAACATTATCCGACTTAAAAACAATTCTGTAAGCACTTTGGAATGCATTGCATTCTTCAATGTTGTCTACTGTATTATTATATATACCATCAGTCAAAACACTCCAGCTTATTAATGGAGTTTTATTTGAACATGTTCTATATCTGGCATCCTTTTGAATTTTTCCATAATTCAATCTAAAATTATATGGTTTAAACATATTTTTCACTTCTTTCATCCTATTAGCAAAAACGGGGCAATTCATTGCCCCGTTTTTATATTTGTTTAACTATTTTACATTATACATCCTTCATTGAAAGATCTATTCTACCTTGCTTGTCAAGGCCTATAAACTTAACTTTTACTGTATCGCCAACGTTAACCACATCTTCAACCTTTTCTACTCTATGGTTAGCAAGTTTTGAGATATGAACAAGGCCTTCTTTACCCGGAAGGAACTCAACAAAAGCACCAAATTGAAGCGTTCTTGTTACTTTTCCTTCAAATACTGAACCTACCTCAAGCTCACCTACAATGCCATTAATTATTCTCATTGCTTTGTCAGCATTTTCAGCATCAACTGTTGCAATATAAATTGTACCATCATCGTTAATGTCAATCTTAACATTCGTTTCTTGGATAATACGATTAATAACTTTTCCGCCTGTTCCGATAACTTCACGAATCTTATCTGGATCAATTTTCATTTGATACATCTTAGGAGCATATTTTGAAACTGTATCACGAGGTTTTTCTATACAAGGAAGAATAACATCATTAATAATCTGCATTCTTCCCTTTTTTGTAATTTCAAAAGCCTGACGAATTACTTCGTATGAAAGACCTGTTACTTTAATATCTACTTGAATTGCTGTTATACCTTTCTCAGTACCAGCCACTTTAAAGTCCATATCGCCGAAGAAGTCCTCAATACCTTGAATATCCATAAATGTTATGAAATCATCCTCATCCTCAGGATTTGTTACAAGACCAGCAGAAATACCTGCAACGGGGCGCTTAATAGGCACACCTGCTGCCATAAGAGCGAGTGTTGAACCGCAAACGCTTCCCTGTGATGTTGAACCGTTTGACATCAAAACTTCTGAAACAAGTCTAAGTGTATAAGGAAATTCTTCCTCTGATGGTATTACCGGCTCTAAAGCTCTTTCTGCCAAAGCACCATGTCCAATTTCTCTTCTACCAGGACCTCTTGAAGTGCGAGCTTCACCTACACTGTATGAAGGGAAATTATAATGATGCATATAACGCTTTGTTTCTTCATTGTCTATACCATCCAACATTTGAATTTCCGACATTGGTCCGAGTGTAGCAATTGTAAGAACCTGTGTTTGTCCTCTTCTAAAGAGACCTGAGCCGTGTGTTCTTGGTAAAATGTCAACCTCTGCGCTGAGTGGACGAATTTCATCAAGTCTTCTTCCGTCTACACGCTTGTGTTCTTTTAAAAGATAATTTCTAACTACGCTTTTTTCAAGCTTATACATTGCTTCTCCAATTTTAGCATCAGCCTCAGGATATTTTTCACATAATGCTTCTTTTACCTTTGCTGTAAGTGCATCTATGTTTTCGTCGCGAACTGTTTTATCAGTTGCCAAAACTGCTGAGCGCATTTCCTCCAAAGCAATTTTTTCTACATCCTCGTACAAATCATGTGGAACCTCGCAAGATTCATAAGCAAATTTGGGTTTACCCACTTCCGCTGCAATGCCTTCAATAAATTCGCAAATTTTCTTGATTGTACCATGACCTTTAATTATTGCTCCAAGCATTACATCGTCTGGAACTTCTTTAGCACCGGCTTCAATCATTGTGATTTTATCCTTTGTTCCTGCCAATGTAACATACATATCACTCTTTGCTCTTTGCTCTTCAGTAGGATTTATAACAACCTCTCCATCTACTAGTCCCATTACGATACCGCCAATAGGTCCTCCAAATGGAATATCTGAAATACAAAGTGCAGCTGATGTACCAATCATGGCTGCAATTTCTGGTGAATTATCCTGCTCTACTGACATAACAGTATTCACGATAACTACGTCATTTCTTAAATCCTTAGGGAATAATGGTCTTATAGGTCTGTCAATTACTCTGGACGTAAGAATTGCCTTTTCTGAGGGCTTACCTTCTCTTTTAATAAATCCACCAGGAATTTTACCTACTGAATAAAGCTTTTCCTCATAATCCACACTAAGTGGAAAGAAATCAATTCCGTCTCTAGGCGCTTTAGAAGCCGTAGCTGTTGATATAACAACCGTATCACCATAGCGCACAAGAACAGAGCCATTTGCCAAAAGCGCCATCTTACCTGTTTCAATTGTAAGAGGTCTACCTGCCAATTGCATTGTAAAAGTTTTAAACATTTCGTTCTCCTTTCAAAATCCCGGACAGGCGGTAGCTTGTAGATTCTACATTGAAATTCTATCAGCTCTTCAATATACAATCTACTCTCTACTGCACTGTCCTAACATAAATATTTCTTTAAAATTTTAAAAAGGCGGAAACCCTGCTTGTATGCAAGGCTTCCGCCTTATTTTTGAAATTATTTTCTGAGACCTAATTTCTCAATGATTGCACGATATCTTTCGATATCAACCTTAGTTAAATATTTAAGAAGTGATCTTCTTTGACCAACCAACATAAGAAGTCCTCTTCTTGAATGGTGATCTTTCTTGTGAAGCTTAAGATGCTCATTTAAGTGATTTATACGCTCAGTCAAAAGAGCTACCTGTACCTCAGGTGAACCTGTATCACCTTCGTGCATACCATAAGTTGCAATAATTTCTTGCTTTCTTTCCTTTGTCATACTAAACAATCTCCTTTTTTTAAATTCGCCGTCATCATGGCAGCAGGTTGGAGTATCCAACAGCCTTGAAAACGGTAGCTATTGGATTATATCTTAAGGAGTCTATTTTGTCAAATATGAATATATATCTTTTTCAAAAACAGTTATTCAATAATTAATATTAAAAACTACTCTTTAGTCTCTTCCACTACCTCACTAATTTCTGGCATAACATTATCTGGTCCACAAATCAGCAATTGAGGCGTTACTTCCAATGCCTTTGCAAAACCAACTATTTCTATATCAGATAAATATCTCTCGCCTCTTTCAATTCTGCTAAGTGCGGTACGATCAATTTTTAAACCTAATACTTGAACTCTTGCTATCAATTGTTCTTGAGTAATTCTTCGACGGCTCTTACCATAGTTACCCATTCGTACATAGCGAATCCATTTTCCACTAACATTGTTTTGTTTCCTTTTAATTCGTTTGCTCATAACTGTTACCTCCTAAATCTCTCTAAGTACATTATGCACAAGAAAAATGAAAAGGGAGTGTTTTAAAAGCACACTCTAAAAATATTTTTTGTAAAATTGCTAATATATTTACTATTTTGACTTTATTTTTTGATAATAACCCATAAATTTCAAAAAAATTACTCCATAATACTAATATTTAACTTCTACTTTGAAATACTTTTTAATTATGTTAAAGAATTTAATAGCCTTAAAACAAATAACTGGATTTCTTTTTCAGTTTCTTTAAATTGCTGTTCGACATCAATATTACCATTAATTTCGTTATTAGAAATGATTCTAATACCAATCACAGGTGTGTTAAATGCTTCACATGCCTTATACACCGAAACACTTTCCATATCCTCAGAAAGTTCACCTAATTGCTCGTGAAGAAGCTTAATACGATCAACCTCTCTAGAATATATATCACCAGAGCCTAACCTACCAACTATTACCCTTCCTTTATATGGTATTTTTTTAGCAGCCTCAACCAATTTCTCATCTGCGTGAAGTATAAAAGTTCCTCGAAAGCCGGGTATCCACTCTAGCGCATTACTGCCTTCGCCTTCAGATTTAATAGGAGTTCTTGGATTATTTAAATATATAGCACTTTCGCCAATTATTATATCCCCGACATGCATATCAGTAGTATGTCCGCCTGCTGTGCCACAATTAATTACAAAATCAGGTTTATAATTTTCAATTCCTATCACTGTAGAAATAGCTGATTTTATTATACCAATATCTGTCAGCGAAATAACAATCCTAGTATCATTTAAAAATGCTTCATAAAATAAATACCCATTAATTTCCGTTTTCTTCGATGGAAGGCTTTTTAAAAACAAATCTATTTCAGCTTCCATTGCGCCTTGAACTAAAATTGTTCGCATACAAATCACCCTTATACAGCATATATTATTCCCACATAATCTCAATTATACTTTAACTACATTTTTTGTCAATTTTGATTTATTCTAGAAGTTTTAGACACTTTGAGGGTGTTTAAGTACTATTGACACGTCTTTTAATTTAAATATAATAACTTTATATCATTTCAAGTTTCTTTTGAGGAGGATTTTTTAATGAAATTTGTTATTCAGCGTGTAGACGAGGCTGTTGTAAGTGTTGATAATGAAACAGTAGGAAGTATAAACAAAGGATTCCTTGTTTTAATAGGTATTGTGCAAGGTGACACAGAAAAAGAAGCTGATAGACTAGTAGATAAAATGATTAGATTACGAATATTTAAAGATTCCGAGGGAAAAACAAACTGTTCCTTGTCAGATGTCGGAGGAGAATTATTACTTGTATCGCAATTCACGCTCTGTGCAGACTGTCGTAAGGGTAACAGACCATCATTTGTAAATGCTGCACCACCAGATGAAGCTGAAAGATTATACAACTATATAATAAACCGCTGTCGTGAAAATATACCTGTTGTCGAAACAGGTTGTTTTGGTGCTGATATGAAGGTTAGTCTAACCAACAGCGGTCCATTTACAATAATTTTGGAATAAAATACAAATAATTTAGGAGGATTTCACATGAGCCTTTATCAGGAATATTTAAAAACAGATTTTGCTACTATCCATATCGAGGCTGATAACGAAGCTATTACTTCTATACGCTTTGTGCAAGACGGTCGTATTTTAGATTCAACAATTCAAAAAAACATTATTACTGATAATTGTGCTAAGCAACTTACAGAATATTTTGCAGGAGTGAGACGAGCCTTTAATTTTCCTTACAAACTTTCAGGCAATGATTTTCAAAATGCGGTATGGTCTGAAATTGCTAAAATACCATATGGTAAAACCATATCGTACAAAGAATTAGCAAACAGGCTTAACAAACCACAGGTTTCTAAAGCCGTTGAAGCCGCTGTAAACGAAAATTTTCTTTTTTTATGTATTCCTTGTCATAGGATAGTTAATAATGATGGCTCTGTTGGTAAATTTACGGCCGGCATTAAGCTTAAGGAACAATTATTAGAGCTTGAAAAAGAACCGGAAGCATATACTAAATATAATTATTTGGAATTACAAAAAAACAGAGGTCTTCCACCCTCAAATCTCATTTCTGGCAGATTTTTGTTTAAAACCGGCGATATCCTCTTTGAAACTGAAAAAGATGAAATACTTACCCCACACAAAGCGCACGTATTTCCTGTTGGACTCGATTTTTCTAGCTCTTCAGGCTTCACTCTTGAAGCTAATGCCTTTATGGCGAATGAATACGAGCCATTAAATGAGCCCCAGGATATAACACTCACATTTTATAATGCTTCAGATACATTTATAACAAAAACGATACTTTCTCCTGGACAAAACATACTTAATTTCGATATTAATGATATGCCCTTTAAGCATGTATACAAAATTTCAATTTTCTCTAAAAAATCACTTAAAGACATACGAATACACGAATTAAATGTTTGTGACAATTATTTTAGATATAAGGGACAATCAGCTTTTTATACACCTATAGCAAGTACTCTAAAGGAAGAGGACTATACACTTAGCTTTTCATTTAATGGCAAAGGAGGCATAGAAAGTCCAATTTTATCAAACACTCCAAACAGCGTATTCAATGTGAAGCTTCCAATACGCAATACAATATTTATTGTCATAAAAAATCTTTCAACGGCTAAAAAATTAAGACTTTTTTATAAAACATCTACATTTGACACATACACGGATGATAATTTTATAGAACTTAATATCAGTCAAAAGCAGGATTATATACCCTATTACTTCAATCTATCTAACACACCAGGTTTAAAAAATGTTCCAGAGGACTGCTATCTTACACAGTTTAAATTAGAAGCCTCTGGAAAGGGTGAAATAATAATAAAAGAATATTCGTTTGAAGAAGAAAAAAGTCATTTCGATAATTCAGGCAAAATATTATCATGTCTTTGTGAAAATAACGATATTTTAATCAAAGGAACAATTTTTCCTGAATACGCTAATAATGATAGCCTCATTTCAATTTATGAAACATCACCGACCGACGAAAAATCCACTGTTGATGGCAAAAAGCATTTATTATCTGTTCCCGTCTCAGATGCTATAACATCGAATGACGTTGATGGTAGTGTATGCTTTTCTGTGTCAGGAATTTCTATAAAAAAAGATAATATCACTCGTCTTTCGAGCCAATTCACAGTATTTTTAGAAAATGGAAAAACATCAATACCTTTAGGTGATAGATTTTTTGTTGAAAACTATGAGGATTTTGAGAGCAATCCTTATGATTTTAAGCTTCCTGAATTCACAGTGACCGTAACAGATTCTCCATTTTTTGCCAAAGGTGATGCTTTTAGTGATGACACAGAAGCCATACAATTGGCGATAGATAGTGTTTGGAAGCAAGGAGGCGGTAAAGTTATTATTCCTGGTACACATCTAGGTGATTCAGAAAGTACACTCTTTTATGGAAGAAGATACAGAATTACAAATTTGCTTTTAAGAAGCCGGGTAGAGCTTCACTTAGAAAATGGTGCTGTATTATGGCAATCACCTATTTTTCGCGATTATAAATATTCCCCAATTTATGGACATGATTTTTATATAAACAGTGAAAATAAGACATTTGCTTCATATGATATTAATTTACCGACAATACAATGCTTTGAAAGTGAATACGTAAAAATAACCGGTCATGGCATGATTCGTTCTGTTGATATAGGCACAGATATAAGTGACAAAAGCACATCACCAGCAAACGCCTGTCCTAACAGAATTCACCAGGTTCCGCTTGGCTTTTATAAGGTTAAAAATATAGAGTTAAAAGATTTTGAATTAATCCGCACTAACAGCAGTCATATTTCACTGCACTCTTGTTCACGTATATATGCAGCAAACATTAAAATGCATGAGGTACGCTGTGCAAATGGTATTGGTTTCGAGCTTTTAAATGGAACACATCACGCTGTCTTAAACAGAAATATTTTTGTTTCTAATGATAGCGGTGTTGTATTTTCGGGCTGCTATAATAATCCAAGCGGTAGGGTTTGGTGGAAATCACGTTTAGGTATACACAGCGGTACACGACACATTAAAGTTTGCCATTCATATATAAATTCTTTAAATAGCAAAGCATTAGCTTTTAAGCCGTGGGGAACAGATGATTCAAACTATGAAATGCAAGAAATTTCAGGAATATCTGCCTTTGATAATCAACTAATAGGAATGTACTCTGTTGGTGTCTGCTCCGACAATCCCTATGTAAGAAAAAACAATTTTGAAAATACTTCAAGGGAAAACTACTCCCCTATTAAGTCAGTACGTATTTACGGAAACATATATGAAGGTAAAGCAACCTTAGCCTCCATAAATGCAACAGATTTTTTAACCGATATTTCTATTCACTCTGCTGATAATTTCCAAAACAGAAATTTTTGTATAAGCAAGATTCCAAATCTCTCAAATTGGTCGTATAAGCTAAATCGAAACAGAAAATCTATTTCTGTAAAAAACATTAATGGAAAATACGCTGGTGTAATGAGGTATTTCAGAGAAGGCGATACCGCACTTTTCCAGGGAATTAGCCTTAAAGCAGGAGCTCATAAATGCACTTTTGAAATTCTTACAGGTGAAACCGGTGCTTTTATATTTATCCAAAATATACGTACAGGCGAAATTCTTTCAGAAAGACACATTCTTTCACTTGATAATTTTAACACCTTTGAAATTAAATTTAGACTTGCTTCTGATGCCGACTTATTTATCGGAATTCGTCATCCTGCCGACATGGTATCTGATGATGATTTTACCGCCCTTAAGGAAGCTAATATTGAAAGTGTTGAATATTGAAAATAAAAAAGCCGATGATAACATATTTGCTATCATCGGCATATTTTTTAAAAATTCATTCAATTTTGAAGTTTTTTACCACTGTTGCAAGTAAATTACCTATTAATGAATTAAGGGCATAAAACAAAATCCACAGAAAAACCACAAATGTTGGCTTTACAAATATTAAAAATGCTATCAAGTGAACTGGCAAAACACCTGCTACATTCATAATTGTATCTTTATTAATAAGCTTCATGGCAAAACCACCTACAAACGCAGCCAACGGCAACATTAAAAGCTTAATATAAATATCTCTGGAATCCCCATAAATAAACAAAATTGAAATTATTATAAAAACGGCTGTAACAAAAAAATTTACAATCGCAGAATATAAAAAACGCCTAAATCTCACATTTGATAACAATTTATCAAGCGAAGAAACTTGCTTTTGTTGATAATTAGAACGTTTTCTTTCAGGCTTTTGCATCCGTTCTTGTCTATATCCCTGCGAACGAGAATTTATTCTTCTTTCTTGTGTATTCGTTACATGATTATTATTTTTTCTATCTCGATTACCGTAAATTGAACCCATAATACCAATCCGTTTTTGTAACCACTTTTATTAAATCATTGAATATGTATCTTCTTCATCCTCTGCTTCAGAAAAAATATCTACCTCCATAGGAGCTATAACATATATCATTTCTGATACTCGTTGCATGTTGCAATCAAGAGCATAACAGCATCCTGATACAAAATCATATATACGTCTTCTATCTGTAACATTTTTAACGAGTTCTAAATTGAGAACAACAGTCATATGTCCTCTCAAATGTGAGCCTATAGCCTGACAATCCTCATATTCAAGAGGCTTTGATAAAACAACTTTTAAATTAGAAGTAGCACCCATACTTAGAACACGACTTCTTTCTGAAGATCTGCTTGAGGAATCAACATTGGAGCGATTTGAACTTGATTTTGATTTATAGCCTGATGAACTGCTTGAAGCTCCTTGATTATAATTTGAAGTAATAAAATCATCCTCTTCTACTTCATTTTCAACAAAATCACTTGTTTCTTCATCATACTCAGAATAATCATACATATCATCTGTGTCATCATAAGCAACAGATTCGTTACTTGTAAAACCTAAAAAATCCTTAAAGCGCTTTTTAAAGTCAGCCATATTAAGTTCCTCCTAATCATTTGTAAATAAATTAAATTTCCTTAGTAAAAATTCCAGTTCCAACACGTACCATATTAGAGCCTTCTTCTATGGCATATGTGAAATCATTTGTCATTCCCATCGAAAGACACGACATATTTACATTATGCCCTTTTTGAGAACCTATGTCAACATATTTTTTATATAATTTTGAAAAAATACTTCTCAATTCATATTCATCTGCGCCAAACGGAGCCATTGTCATAAATCCTTGTAAATTGACATTATTAAATCTGGTAAACTCATCTATAGTCCTATCAATATCTTCGAACTCAATGCCGTGCTTGCTTTCTTCCTTTGACACATTTACCTGTAAAAGACAATTGGCTTTTACAGAATGTTTTTGAGCACATTTATCTATTGCCTCAGCCAGCTTTAAACTGTCTACAGAGTGTATAAGAGATACCTTATCTATTATATATTTAACCTTGTTCGTCTGTAATGTTCCTATAAGATGCCAATCGATATTTTGAACATTTTTATCTGATAATCCATCTAATTTTTCCATTAAGCATTGAACTCTATTCTCGGCAAATAAGTATTGACCTGCGTTATATGCTTCTAATACCTCTGGCACACCAACCGTTTTACTTACGGCAACAAGCTTTATATCTTCTCTTTTTCTACCACTTTTAATCGCAGCTTCTTCTATTCTTTGATTTATTAGCTCTAAATTTGAAGAAATTGACATATTAACCTCCTATAATTTGTCCTTCTGTTACAAGCTCATAGTTTACAACATAAATATCATTTACACGAACACTTGTAACTCCCTCATCATCTTCACTCACAAAATCATTTGTACTACTTATTATTGCATACTCGCCATCTTCAGCAAGAACATTTACGAATACATATGAAACATAATTAGAACGCAAAATAGTAATTCTAGCTGTAAGTCCCGCAGAATCCCATTCAGTAAGTGACCTTTTAGGTACCTTTAATCCCTTAGAAGAATCTATAACTATTTGAGATTCAATAGTTCTTTCAGAAACAGTACCATTTATACCAGAAGAGGATTTCATGAGCAAATATATCTTCTCTCCAAAATTCATAACCTCTACAACCTGTCCTTCAACAACAAAGGTTCTGTCCTTTGTACGTACACTAACAGATTTTCCCGGATAGAAGGATGACGCATTTTCCAATGCTATTTCTGCTGACAAATAATATTCAACATCGGGTGTAACCTTTGCAACAACCTGACCTGCAGACACCTCAGCTCCAATCATATTTTTCATAGAATCTTCAGAAAAAGCCAATGTACTCTCAGAAATGTAATTTCCTGTTTCACCTTTTTTGTTTACATATTCGGTAATTTCATTTGCTTTATTAGTTGCTTCATCGCATTTTGAATCTGCATAAAAAGACACGACCCCTGCTGTATCTGAAACAACTTCTTTCATATAACTATCTAAATTACTTAAAATAGCTGTTCTTTGGTTCTTTAGCTCTGTAATATATGCATCTGTTGTTTCTGAATTCATAAGAATTTCATTCTTTGTTTCGAACAAAAGCTCTAATTGCTGTATAGTATCACTAAACCCAGAAAAACTAGAATAATTAGATCCCATCATTGCTAATTTTTTTGTCATTTCATATATTTGTGTATTTAGAGCTGAAAGCTCTGCATGTTCACTTTCAACATATGTTGCTGCGCCTTGTGCCGCTGAAATCTTATCTTCTATTTTTCGAAGAGCCACTAATTCCGATTCATATTCGGGCTTTACTACGTATGCTACAACAGTTCCCGCTGCAACTCTGTCACCCTCGTTGACCTCTGCAACAACTCTTCCTGAAAATCCTGCTGTTAAAGCTTTTTCCTTCCTAATTACACTAACTTTTGCGTTACATGTATTTTCAATTATTCCTGTAGACAAAAATGCTGTTCTAATATCATTGTTTGCATTACGTCCATACCAAAACAAACCAACAGTTATGGCAACAACTAATAGAAGTATAGCTATTTTTATTCCATTATTTATTTTTTTTCTTTTCTTAGGTTTTTTTTCTTTTAATCTACGCTCGTGTGGAGAATCTTCATCGACCTTTAATTTTTTTGTTTTACTCCATTTGCTCGTCTCAATGCCTTCATCCTTCTCTGTAAACTTTGATACTTTTCTTTTCGAATCTCCACGAGAAGAGATGCGAGAATCACTCTTGATATTCTTTTCTGATTTATTTTTTTCAAGGCTTTCCTTTTGAGAAATATTACGTTCTGTCGATGCAGCTCGACTATTATTATTCGAGCTCTTTGATCTATTTGACTGCGCCCCAATACGCTCTTTAGATGTGCTTCGACTAGTATTAGAAGCACTTTTGGTTTTATATGAAGACGCCCCGGTACGCTCTGTCTGTCGCCCGGGTGTCTTTTGTGCATAAGAATTATTAGGCACCTCATGTTTTCTGTCGTCTAATATGTGCCCATAGCTATCATACCTCTCGTTAGATTTTACACCTAATTTAACGAGAGGCTTATTCTTATAATTATTACGTTCTTCGTTGTTTTTTCTTTTGTTCAAGTCTGACATTACAGATTATAAACCTCTTCGTCTTTTAGAACCATTATTCCAGCTTCTCTTAAAGCAACCTGTGCTGCTTCTATATTTTCCACACGGAAAATAACAAGTGCCTTGCTGTCTGTTTTTCCAACAAAAGCATAAATATAATCTACACCTATTTCTTTTGAATCAAGTGTATCCAATGCAGCTGCCAAGGAACCTGCTGTGTCTTCTATTGCAATGGCCAATACTTCTGATGAATTAACGGTGAAGCCTTCGTTTCGAAGTATTTCTTCAGCCTTATCCGGATTATTTACTATAAGACGTAAAATACCAAAATGCGTTGTATCTGCTATAGATAAAGCACTTATATCTATATGATTTGCTCCAAGCACTCTTGTTACATCAGCAAGTCTGCCCGCCTTATTTTCAAGAAATACAGAAATTTGTTTAACACTCATTTTTATATTCTCCTTTCGTGTATTCGTTTTATAATTGAAAGAATTATAGCATAATATCTTAAATATATCAATCCAAAAACTTATTTCACAAGCTTACGTCTATCCTCTACTCGTTTAGCCTTTCCTTCACTTCTTGCAATGCTTTTTGGTTCAACGAGCTTAACCTTAACGCTGATTCCCAAAACACTTGCAAGCTGTGATTTAATCTTTGATTCAAGACTTTCGATGTTTTTAACAGCATCTGAGAAAAATGCTTGAGTCATTTCTACCTGAACCTCCATAGTGTCATGGTTTCCTACTCTGTCAACTATAATCATATAGTGAGGTGCAGTTTCTCCCATTTCAAGAAGCACACTTTCAATCTGTGATGGGAATACATTTACTCCTCTTACAATTAACATGTCATCTGTTCTTCCGCAAAGTCTATGCATACGTGCTGTCGTTCTTCCACATGCACATTTCTCAGTCATAAGATATGAAAGATCTCGTGTTCTGTAACGAATAAGAGGAATTCCCTCTTTTGTAAGTGTTGTAAATACAACCTCTCCCTCCTGACCATCAGGAACAGGCTTTAATGTTACAGGGTCTATTATTTCAATAAGGAAATGGTCCTCTTGAACGTGCATACCATTTTGTGCAAGACATTCACAGCTTACAGAAGGTCCCATAATTTCACTCAAACCATATATATCAAGAGCTTTTATACCAAGCTTCTTTTCAAGCTCTGCTCTCATTTCCTCAGTCCAAGGCTCTGCACCAAATAAACCTGCTTTTAAATAAATATCATCAGGTGATCCACCTGAATTGTGTAGCTCCTCAGCAAGATATAATGCATATGAAGGTGTACAGCAAATGAGATCAGGTTTAAAATCCTTAAGAATTGTTATCTGTCTAGCTGTATTTCCTGAAGATACAGGAATAACTGCGCAGCCCATCTTTTCAGCACCAGCATGAGCACCAAGTCCTCCTGTAAAAAGACCATATCCGTATGCTATATGAACTGTAGATTTTCTAGTTGCTCCTGCACCTACCATGCTTCTCGCCATACACTCAGCCCATATATCCAAATCTCTTGGAGTATATCCTACAACAGTCTGTTTACCGGTTGTACCCGAAGATGCGTGAATTCTATTAATTTCATCCATTGGAACTGCAAACATTCCAAATGGATATGTATCACGTAAATCCTGTTTTGTTGTAAATGGAAGCTTCACTATATCTTCTACTGTTTTTATATCGCCTGGTTCTACACCAGCATCAATCATTTTTTGCCTGTAGTGAGGTACATTATTGTAAACTCTGTCCACCAGTTTTTGTAATCTTCTCGATTGAAGAATTTTTATTTCTTCACGAGGCATGCATTCAAAATGTTCGTTCCAATATTTCATATGCTCAATCCTTTCTTAAATGCTTTTTCGTTTATACTATATAATTTTTCGGGAATAACGCTTTTTAAGCTTTCTTCCCATACGCTTGAAGGAACTTCAGTAAGCTTAGATGCCAAAACTCCTAAAAGAACTACGTTTACAGCCTTCGTGCTTCCACATTCTTCTGCAATTCCCAATGCATCTAAATTAACAAGCTCAATATCTGATTTACTTAATACCTCTATGATATTTTCCGGATATTTTGCTGTACCTGATACTACAGGCATTGGATTGATTTTTTGAACATTCGTAATAACCATGCCACCTTTTTTTAAATAAGGTAACCATCTTATTGCTTCAAGCTGTTCAAATGCCAAAATAACATCAGCTTCTGCTTCATCAATTATCGGAGAAGCAATTTTTTCTCCAATTTTCACACAGGTTACAACGCTTCCTCCTCTTTGAGACATTCCATGTACCTCGGATACCTTAACATCCTTGCCACACAATGCTGCAGCAGCACCTAAAAATTTGGATGCAAGCAAGGTGCCCTGTCCACCTACTCCAACTATTAAAATATTTAAACAGTCAAGATTTTTCATAGTCAATCCTCCTTACGAATTGCGCCAAAAGCACACATCTGTTCGCAAAGTCTGCAGCCTAGGCATATTGATTTATCTATTTTATATGCTCCGTCCTCAGAATAAATAGCTGGGCATCCAAGCTTCATACAAGCACCACATTTTTTACATTTTTCTGTATCAATGATTACAGGTGCGCCGTATTTTACTGATTTTAACAAAGCACATGGTCTTTGAGCTATTATAACCGATGGTTCTTCTGCTTCAATTTCTTCTTTAACAGCAGCCTTGAATTTTTTCATATCGAATGGATCTTCAACGCGTACTCTCTTTACGCCTACCGCTTCAGCTAATTTTACAAGATTTACAGCCGGAGCCTCTTCACCTTTAATCGTATGACCTGTTGTAGGATTTTGCTGATGTCCTGTCATACCTGTAATAGAGTTATCTAAAATAATTACTGTTGATGTACCCTTGTTGTATACTATGTCTATAAGACCTGTAATACCAGAGTGCATAAACGTTGAATCTCCTATAACTGCTACAGTTGGTAATTTGTTTCCAAATTGACTGTCTGCCTTATCCATACCATGCGCCATACTGACAGATGCACCCATGCAAACACACGTATCTACTGCTTCATATGGCTTCATTGCACCCAGTGTATAACAGCCAATATCACCTGAAACTCTTACCTTTAAGCTTGAAAGCACATAAAAGACACCTCTATGTGGACATCCCGGACATAAAACAGGAGGTCTTGCAGGTGCTTCAATATTTTCAGCTGCAGTAGCTGCAGTTAATTTTTCACCCTTATATGATTTTCTTATAATCGTTGAATTTAACTCACCTTGGTTTGAGAAATATTTTTTACCCTCAACCTTTTTAATACCCATTTGCAATATATGATTTTCTATAAATGGTTCAAGCTCCTCAATAACCAGTAGTTCATCTACATTTTCGGCAAATTCGCGTATAAGCTTGTCAGGCAATGGATGAACCATACCTATTTTTAATATTGAACTGTTAGGAAATACCTCTTTAGCATATTGATAACTAATTCCAGACGTAATAATACCTAATTTTTTATCGTTATATTCTATACTATTTAAGCCTGATGCTATATCCTCTGATAGTTCTTTAAGCTTTTCTGTTCTCTCATCAACGATAATATGGCGCTTTTTAGCCATTGCAGGCATCATAACATACTTCATTGTATCTTTTTTATATGGCTTTTGAGCAACTGTTTGTCTTTCATCAAATCCACAAAGACTTCTCGCATGTGCTATACGTGTTGTAAGTCTTAATAATACGGGCGTATCATATTTCTCACTAATTTCAAAAGCCTTCTTTGTAAATTCTTTACATTCCTCACTATCAGCAGGTTCTAGCATAGGTACATGTGCAGACAATGCATAAAATCTCGAATCTTGTTCATTCTGTGAGCTGTGCATGCCGGGATCATCTGCAACAACTATTACCAGTCCTCCATTTACACCTGTATATGCGACTGTAAAAAGTGGATCTGCTGCAACATTTAATCCAACATGCTTCATACAACACATTGATCTTGCACCTGCAACAGCTGCACCAATAGCTACCTCAGCTGCAACCTTTTCGTTCGGAGCCCATTCACAAAAAACCTCATCGTATTTCGCAATATTTTCAGTTATTTCTGTGCTTGGAGTTCCAGGATAAGAGGAAACAACATTTACGCCTGCCTCCCATGCTCCCCTAGCAACTGCTTCATTTCCTAAAAGCAACTTTTTCATCATATATCCTCCGTCAATTATTTATTTATTTCTTAAATCATGTACCCTTTTAGCCTTACCATTTACATATCTCTCTAACGATTTTGGTTCGGCAAGTGTAATTTTTGCGTCAATAAGTAAATTTGATTTTACTTTTTCTCTTATTTTCTTAGTTAGTGATTCTAGTTCAGCATATTTTTCCAAAAGTGAAGCATCTAAAAGCTCAACTCTTATTTCCAACTGATCCATATATCCTTTCTTTGTAACAATAATCTCATAATGTGGTCCAACATATGGCATTCCTAAAAGAAGGCTTTCTATTTGACTTGGAAAAACATTTACTCCTTTAATTATGAGCATATCATCAGAACGTCCCTTTACCTTAGACATTCTTGCAGATGTTCTTCCACATTTACAAGGAGTAAAATCAATAGATGTGATATCCTTTGTTCTATATCTAAGAACAGGTACACCCTCCTTAGTAAGTGTTGTCAAGACAAGCTCGCCTTCCTCTTCAGGATTCTTTACCTCTAATGTATCACTGTCTATTATTTCATAATGGAAGCTGTCCTCATTTATGTGCATTCCATCGTGCTCTAAGCATTCACCTGACACACCTGGGCCCTGCACTTCTGTAAGACCATAGTTTTCTGTACATTCAATACCCCAAAGTCTTTCTATCTGCTGTCTCATTTCAGCAGTATGTCCCTCGCCTCCAAAAAGGCCAACACGTACCTTGTGCTTTAATTGTCTTTCCTCAACAAGCTCTCCCAAATGAAGAATATATGAAGGTGTTCCGACGAGCACCGTTACTCCAAAGTCTTCAATAAACATAAGCTGTCTTTCTGAATTACCAGATGATGATGGAACAACTGTTGCCCCCATATTTTCTAAGCCTTGATATAGACCAAAGCCTCCTGTAAACATTCCAAAACCAAATACTATCTGGGCAACATCATCGGCTGTAACTCCAGCCATCGCAGCAATACGTGAAATATTTTCCTTCCACACCTGCATATCGTTTTTAGTGTATCCAAACACAACAGGTTTTCCGGTAGTTCCTGAGCTCGCATGAAGTCTAACTATTTTACTCATAGGCTCTGCAAAAAGCTTAAACGGGTAGTTTTCTCTTAAATCATCCTTAGATGTATAAGGTATTTTTTCTATATCCTTCAAGGTTTGGATATGCTCTGGCTTAAGACCGATATCATCAAAGCGTTTTCTATAAAACTCCACATTTTCATATGCTCTTTTTACCGTCCATTTTAATCTTTCTAGTTTAATTGCCTCATACTCTTTTCTAGATAAGCACTCCATGCTTGGATTCCAAATCATCTATTACACTCCTTTAATAATTCTGCTATATTTTTTATATTTTGCTTCTTTAATCCTCATTGTAGCATGCGAAACACTTTTCAACATGCTCTGCTTTAGGTTTTGGTGAAATAAGACTTACCAGTGGTACCAAAACAAGTGTCAATATCATTGAAACTGCACCCGCACTTGTTCCGGGCATTAAGTTCACAAACATATTCAGAACAACAAAGCCTATTCCAACTATAAAACTAAACCAAACCGCTGTATTTGTAACCCTTTTCCAATATAATCCATATAAGAAAGGTGCTAAAAATGCTCCCGATAATGCGCCCCATGAAATCGCCATCAAATTAGTTATAAGAGCCCCTGGGAACAATGCAAGCAATACTGAAATCACCATGAATACTATACATAAAATTCTAGTAAGAATCATTTGCTGTCCATCTTTTAAATCCTTTTTTATAAAACCCTTTACAAAATCTACTGTAATAGACGAGGCTGATGAAATAACAAGAGATGCCAAGGTTGACATTGAAGCAGATAAAACCAAAACAACAACTATCCCCATTAATATATCTGGTAATGCATCATTTAACATTGTTGGCATTATTTCGTCAAATGGAACAGTTGGTGTACCATCAGGCTTAGCCTCTACGTATAAGCGTCCAAAACCACCAATAAAGTATGAGCCACCTGCAACAACTAAAGCAAATAATGTTGAAATAATTGTTCCTTTTGATATTGATTTTTCACTATCTATAGTATAGAACTTATGTACCATTTGAGGAAGTCCCCATGCACCAAGACTTGTAAGTATCATTACTCCTAAAAGACCTAACGGATCAGGACCAAACAAAGATGTATATGCTCCATTCATTCCCTCACCAATAGCACCCTCTGCAACCACCTTTTGCGAGAGCTGAGTTACAGCTTCAGTAAATCCACCTTTTCCATTTAATACTGCTAGAACGACAAGCACAATTCCTACGAGCATTATTATTCCCTGTACAAAATTGTTTGCAGCTGCTGCCATATACCCACCTAATACGACATAAACACATGTCAATAAAGCCATTGCTATTATGCAATATTTAAAATCAATACCAAATGCCATTGAAAAGATTCCTGATAAGCCCTTATATACAGAAGCCGAATAAGGTACTAAAAATACAAAAATTATGAATGCCGCTACCAATTTTAAAGCCTGACTGTTGTATCTCTTAGAGAAGAATTCCGGCATAGTAGATGCCTCTAAATGCTTCGTCATTATTCTTGTTTTCTTTCCTAATACAACCCATGCGGCAAGGCTACCAATTAAAGCATTTGCAAGACCAATCCAAAAAGCGGCAATTCCAAAATTCCATCCAAATTGACCTGCATAACCTACAAAAACAACAGCAGAAAAATACGAAGTACCATACGAAAAAGCCGTAAGCCATGGTCCTACACTTCTACCACCTAAAACAAAATCATCCATGCTGTGTATTTTTTTCTTATAAATCACACCTAAAATAAGCGTAACTGTGAAAAATACCACTAGCAATGCTACCTTCACAAACATTTTTAACATCCTCCATTTTACCATTCTACAATTTGCAAAAATGCACTTTTACATTTTAACTGTAAAATAGTCTGGATGTCAACACTTTTCTGAAATTAGACTCTTTTTTCATAAGTTGAGTCATTTATAAAAATTTTATAAGATGCTTATCATTACTTAATTTCATCTGTAATGTAAGCCAAAAATAATCAATTTTTAAACAAAAAAATAGCAGAATATATCGTTAAAAATAAACGACATATTCTGCTAATCATTATCACATAGCATATCCTAAATCTATGCTCTCAATTACAAATCTCAATGCTGTACGCTCTAGTCCGTTTATGTAAACGTCCGAAAAAGCGGGAATACACATAATATCTTTGCCGGCTAAGGCTAGTTGGCCTCTAGAGATAGCAATTGCCTTCATAGTTTGATTAACCGCGCCTGCTCCTATTGCCTGAAGCTCCGCGCCCCCTTCTTCCTTAATTACCGATGTTAATGCAGATGCTACTAATGTTGGATCTGATTTTGATGATACTTTTAATAAATCCATTTTGTTTCCTCCTTAAAAAATATTTTGTGCTCATATTTTAATCGTTATATAAGCAAAAATCTATTATTTCCCAAGTTGGAAATTTATGTAAATATCAAATTTCACCTAATTATAGAGAATTTTAATATATTATTTTTTTAATTCAGCACTCCCATATGCAAGAAATATTTCCCAAAAAGGAGATAAGAATTTGCTTATCGAATTATTCTTTCGATTTCTAGAGCCTTACCGCTTTTTATATCCGCCTTTATAAAAACGCCATGAAGCTTTGGAGCCCCTTCTGAAGGTTTAAATTTCTGTGGTATATTTCTTATAAATTTGTTTAAAACGGCACCCCTATCCATTCCTATCACACCATTATGAGGACCTGTCATTCCAACATCAGATATAAACGCTGTTCCTCCCTGCATAATATGCTCATCAGCAGTTTGAATATGAGTATGTGTTCCTACAACTGCTGTCACCAATCCATCTAGATAATAACCCATAGCTGCCTTTTCAGCAGTCGCCTCTGCATGAATATCAACCAATATTAATGAGGTTTCTTCTCTGAGCTTTTCTACGGCTGCGTATGTAGCCTCAAACGGATTATCACAAAGCTCCATATATACGCGACCTTGAACATTAACAACTCCAACCTTAAGCCCATTTTCTAATTCAAGCAATATACTGCCTCTACCTGGCAAATCAGGGGAAAAATTTATAGGCCTTACAATAGAATAATCATCAATATAATTAAATATATCATTATTATCCCATGTATGATTTCCCATTGTAATGCAATCTGCTCCTGCCATATATATTTCATCTGCACACATCAAAGACAATCCACGACCATGAGAAGCATTTTCTCCATTTACAATACAGCAATCAATTTGATACTCTTGCTTTATTTCGGGCAAAAGCTCACTTAAATAATTCCTGCCAGTTCTTCCGAATACATCACCGATAAATAATAAATTTGCTGTTTCCATTTATTTTTCCTTTCGATAAGATAACAAAAATGACTCCATGAATACTTTCATAGAGTCACTTTATTTTAATTTTTATTTCGCGTAATCTACTGCACGCGTTTCACGAATCATTGTTACCTTAATTTGTCCTGGATATTCCATTTCATCTTCTATCTTTTTAACAATTTCTCGTGATTTGAGCACCATTTCGTCATCCGAAATTGATTCAGGCTTAACCATAATTCTTATTTCACGTCCAGCCTGAATAGCAAATGTCTTTTCAACACCCTCAAATGAGTTAGCGATTTCCTCAAGCTTTTCCAATCTCTTTATGTATGATTCTAATGTTTCTCTTCTTGCACCTGGTCTAGCCGCTGAAATAGAGTCAGCTGCCTGAACAAGTACAGCAATGATTGAATCCGGTTCAACGTCACCATGATGTGCCATAATCGCATTAATAACTGTAGGTGACTCTTTATATTTTCTTGCCAAATCGGCGCCAATTTCTATATGTGAACCTTCCATTTCAAAGTCAACTGCTTTTCCTATGTCATGTACCAATCCAGCTCTCTTTGCAAGAGCGACATCAATACCAAGTTCAGCTGCCATTATTCCTGCAAGTCTCGAAACCTCAATAGAGTGAATTAAAACACTTTGTCCATAACTTGTTCTGTATTTTAATCTACCTAAAAGCTTAATAATTTCAGGGTGCAGACCGTAGACACCAGTTTCGTAAGTAGCATTTTCGCCTTCTTGCTTAACTACATGTTCAACCTCTTTTTTAGCCTTTTCTACCATTTCTTCTATTCTGGCAGGATGAATTCGTCCATCGATAATAAGCTTTTCGAGTGCAATTCTTGCAACCTCACGTCTAATTGGGTCATATCCAGACAAAATAACTGATTCAGGTGTATCATCAATTATAAGATCTATACCTGTCAACGTTTCTAAAGTACGGATATTTCTTCCCTCACGACCGATAATGCGACCTTTCATGTCATCATTCGGCAAAGCAACAACAGAAATAGTCGCCTCGGAAACATAATCAGCTGCACATTTTTGAATAGCACCTGCAATAATTTCCTTTGCTTTTTCTCTAGCCTCATCTTTAAGCTTTGCTTCGTAATCCTTTATAAGAACTACCTTTTCTCTTTGAAGCTCATTTTCCACAGTTGAAAGTAAGTATGTTTTAGCTTCTTCCTTTGTCATTGCTGCAACTCTTTCAAGTTCTGCAGTTTGTTTATCATAAGCTTCCTTTGTGGCCTCTTCACACTTAGCAATATCTGTCAATCTAACAGCTATTTGCTCCTCTTTTTGTGTAAGGGCTTCTTGTTTTTTATCGAGGCTTTCCTCTTTTTGAATCAATCGCCTCTCATTGCGCTGTATTTCACTGCGCCTATCCTTAATTTCCCTTTCCAGCTCAATTCTGCTTTTGTGTATTTCTTCTTTTGCTAAAAGCAAGCATTCTCTTTTTTTATTTTCGCCTTCTTTAACGGCTTCACTAACTATATGCTTTCCTTCAGCTTCTGCGCTTCCAAATACTGCCTCTGCTTCTTTTTTTCTTGCTTCATAGCCTTTTTTATAAGACTTTTTACTTGAAAGAATCCAGCAAAGAGCACAACCGCCTGCTGCTATCAAAATTAAGGGGATAACAATAAGTAAAATATGTTCAAGCTTCATTATGAACAATTCCCCTTTCCTTAAAATTTAGTTTTCAAAGTACGACATTTATATAAAACTTAAAAATGCGTATACTTTTCACACATCGCATATTCTACAACACCGCAACATATTGTGTCAAGTTTTTTTACCATTGTAAATTGACACATCATATCTTGTATGCTACACTCAAAATGTTGTTTTTAATAAAATTAACATTT
Source organism: Candidatus Egerieisoma sp. (assembly GCA_045580735.1). Classification (GTDB taxonomy): domain Bacteria; phylum Bacillota; class Clostridia; order UBA1212; family UBA1255; genus Egerieisoma. The sequence continues at coordinate 37,476 of JAZNOJ010000059.1, forward strand.
AAAATCATATTCGGGGTTTTTTATGGAAAAAATTTTAATTTATGGAATGTCAGATAATCAAGGCGGTATTGAATCTTATTTAATCAGTCTTTTACCTGCATTGAACAATTCTATACAGTTTGACTTTGTCACGGATTTTCCTGAAATTGCATACAAATCGATTTTAGAACAATACGGCTGTAAAATTCATTATATTCCAGCAAAAGGAAAAGGACTTTTTGCTCATTTAAAAGCTTTTCGTAAAATTCTAAAAGACAATCCACAATATAAAACAATTTACTTTAACATTTTAGATTCCGGTGCAGCACTTACACAGCTTGTTCCTTTTTTTCTGGGACGAAAAATTGTCACTCACAGCCACAATGGAGATACAGACAAGCCGCGACTTCACAAGTTTTTTAAACCACTACTTAAAATAACCTCTGGAAAAAAGCTTGCATGCTCTCAAATCGCTTCCAAGCACATGTTCGGTAATAGCAAAAATGTACAAATTATAAAAAATGCCATCGACGCTGAAAGATTCCGTTATAATCCTGTAATCAGCTTACAAGCAAAGAAAGAGCTTCATATTGAAAATCGCTATGTTATTTGTCATATCGGACGTCTTACTTACCAAAAAAATCCTTATGTAATGCTTGATATTTTCAAGGAATTAATAACTATTGCCCCTGACTCGGTGCTTTTATCTGCTGGAACAGGCGATCTCGATGAAGCTGTTCAGAAATATGCACACGACATTGGTGTAGAAAACAATGTGATATTTTTAGGTAAATATAATAACATTCCACAATTACTTGCAGCAGCTGACGTTTTTTTCCTTCCATCATTGTATGAAGGATTACCAATTGTTGCAATTGAGGCACAGGCAGCAGGTTTACCATTAGTTATTTCAGATAATATTTCAACAGAAACAGATATTACTGGAAATATAACATTTATGTCTTTAAAAGAAGATAAAGCAAAGTGGGCGGAAGCTTTATTAAAAGCTTCCGAAATGCGCCGTTATGATACATTTGATAAAATAAAAAAAGCAGGATACGACGTGAGCAGCAGAGATGAAAATCTCAAGCTTTTAAATAATATTCTTTTAGGACGAGGAGAATTATAATGGAAATTGATTTAATTATCCCTTGGGTAAATGGCAAGGATGAAAATTGGCAAAAAGAAAAATCAAAATATTCCTCACTCGGCGATGATAGAATCAATCGTTACCGTGATTGGGATGTTATGAAATATTGGTTTCGCTCTGTTGAAGAAAACCTCCCATGGATTCGTAAAATTCATTTTATAACATGGGGACATTTACCAGAATTTCTAGACACATCTAATTCTAAACTAAATATTGTAAAACATTCTGATTACATTCCTAAAGAATATCTTCCAACATACAATTCCCATGTCATAGAGCTCAATTTTCACAGAATTAAGGATTTGTCTGAACATTTCATATACGCTAATGACGATATGTTCTTCTTAAAACCGTTGGACGAAGCTTTTTTCTTCAAAAATGGGCTTCCTGTAGATATTGCTATTCAAAATGTTCTTCAATTCCACAGAATTGATGGCATATCTCATATTACAGCTAATGATTTATTATATATAAATATTAATTTTAATAAAAAAGAGGTAATTAAAAGGAACAGGAAAAAATGGTATAATATTTCATACGGAAAAGATATGCTTAAAAATGTATATCTTAATTTATTTAGTAATTTCACCGGTTTCATTGATCCACATCTCCCATATGCCTACTTAAAAAGCACATGGTTTGAAGTATGGGAAAAATGCCCTGAAATTTTAAGGCATACTTCATCAAGCAAAATCCGTTCCAATTCAGAAGTTAATCAATGGCTTATGCGTTATTGGCAATTAGCCAAAGGCTGTTTTATGCCATCAAAAAACAATCGCGGAGAATTTCTTATCATAGGAAAAGATAGCAAAAAAATTCATTCTACTATTGAAAACAAGATTCAGCATATGATTTGTATAAGTGATGATATTGAAGACATTGATTTTGAAAAAGAACGTCAAAATTTAATTTCTTCATTCGAAAAAGCATTCCCTAAAAAGTCCTCTTTCGAAAAATAGTTTAACTGATTCTTGCAAATAATCCAGGCGACAAACGCTTTACAAAATATATTATCCTGCCTATAAATAGGCAGGTTTTTACTCGTTTTTTTTGCAGAAAATGTGCCATTATCCTGAAAAAACCCGTACCAGACATATATTCCTTGAATAGCTTGTATCTTTCGCTTTGGAAAACTTTTTTTAAAAAATTCTTTCTATCAGTAAAGTTCATTTTTGAGCGTTTATCAAAATTTCTCTCTAGAGCAGAAAAAACATATCTTACATATCTTTGTGCAATAAATTTTTTATTTTCTTCTGTAAGTATTTCAAAATCCTCAAATTGTTTATACAGTTTATCAATTTTTACCATAATATCTTCATAATACGTAGGTATAAATTTACTTGTAGTACTGCTATTTACCCTCTTTATATAGTAATATGGAACGATATCAAACAAGATACAATTATCTACATAGTAAAAAAAATCAATATTAAATATGATATCTTCATTAAATTTCATAATTGGAAAATTCACATTATTTTTTTGCAATATATCTTTTTTATACATTTTATTCCAAGGATAACCATAAAGCGAAGTTTCCTCTAAATACTTAAGTACTTCACCCAACTCTTTTTTGTTTCTTATAATTTTTTTAGGTGGGCAAATCTGGATTTTCCTTGTTAATTTTCCTTTTTTATCGTAATGCTGCTCACAAAGTCCAAAAATAATTACATCTGGTTTTTTTTGATTTTTTTTTATTTCATCAACACAATTTTCCAGTAAATATGGCAAAAATCTATCATCACAATCTAAAAAAATCAAATATTCACCTTTTGCTCTGCGAATCCCTTCATTACGAGCTTTTGATGCACCACCATTTTCCTCAAAATGTATTACCTTTATTCTACTATCTGTTTTTGCATAAGATTCGCAAATTGCTCGACTACCATCTGTAGAACAATCGTCAATTAAAAAAAGTTCAAAATCATCAAATGTTTGATTTTGAATATCGACTATCGCTTGTGAAATATATTCTTCCGCATTATAAACAGGAACTACTATGGTAATATAAGGATTCTTTGTTAGTTTTTCCACGATATGCACCTCGTTAGTATTATATACTGACATAATTTCTTTGTCGAGTATAGAAACAACATGGACGGTATTTTTCTTTCTATTGTTGTACCTAATTCAATTCCTTTTTGAATACCCTCGGAAAGCCATCAATTTTTAGCTCTGCAATCTTTTCGCCCACTTCAATTCCAATTTCAGTTGCCCAATCTTTAATTTTTTCTTCTAATTATGGTCTTATTTTTTGCCATTTCATAAAAACTAAATAATAATTTTATCTCACCATAGCTATTTTTTTCACTTCGTCTATCGGAAGGCCTGAAAATGCAGAAATATCATCTAACGATAATTTACCTGAATCTACCATTTTCTTCACGGTTTGATATATGCCTTGCTTAATTCCATTTTGTGTGCCAATTTGTGTGCCAATTTGTGTGCCCTCAGCAAGCCATTCGTCTTTTTTTAGCTCTGCCACCTTTTCACCTGCTTCAATTCCAATTTCAGTTGCCCAGTTTTTGATTTTTTCTTCTAATGACGGTCTCATTTTTTCATCACCTCCTATTTTTCCTTTTACTTTTTCCACTTTCGTGGATAATTCCTTGTAATACATCTTTGATGCATCCTTACATGTAAAATCATGTATTAATTTTCCTATATCACTTTCATTATCTACATAGCTTCCATTTACATATATTATGTGCGAGCCATCTTGGAAATATTTATCCTT
>JAZNOJ010000060.1:0-5106 GCA_045580735.1 Candidatus Egerieisoma sp.
AGGTAAAACGCCTGATTATACTGCAACTGCTGCATATCCTGAGTGGTATCAATTAGATCCTAATTATGCAGGTACAGGAGGAATTGTTTGGTTCGATAATGAAGGTAATCAAATGGAACCTACAGATACATTTGTAAAGGGCGAGATATATAAAGCCGAAATAAAAATTGTTCCAACTAAGCTTGAAGGTGCTAATGTATCTCAATTCGTATCTCCTCTAACGGCATACTTAAATGGCAAGGAAGTAATTGCAGGTGGAGATTGGGATAATGTATTTGTTACATCAAATGCAGTGTACATATACTACACTTTCCCTGCTGTGGAAGCTCCTGCCGGTTATGATGTTAGTGGACAAATTATGAGCTTTGATGATAATTCCAGTGAGATTACAGTTCAGCTTATTCCTCAGGGGTTGTCAGAACCTACATATGAAACTATAGTTAAAGGAACCACAGTGAGTTATTGTTTTACAGAAGTAGCCGCGGGAACATATACATTGAGAGTAAGTAAATCGAATCATGTTATAACTGAGTACATAGTAGTGGTTAGTGATTCATCAATAATTCAAAACGCTGAGCTACACTTAAAGGGTGATGTAAACAATGATAATATGTTAAATACTAAGGATGTAGCACAGATAAGGAGATATATTGCAGGAAATAAGGCTATAGAATTTGACATTACTTTTGCTGATGTTGTTAATGATTTTGAAATAAATGCTAAGGATGTAGTTAAAATAAGGAGATATATTGCAGGTTGGTCAAATATAGTATTATAATTTTATAGTATGATATATTATGGCTTTATGATTGGTATAATTGTTTATTAGTAATCATAAAGCCGTTTTTATATTAATTATTAGACTCGTCAAAAGCAGCTTTTACAAATTTAATTTGTTTGTGTACCTCTAAAAGCTCTTTACGAGTAGCGACGCCTAGCTTTCCGTAAAGATTTCGGTTGTGATATTTTAATGTAGATTCCTTGATATTCATGTTTGATAAAACCTCCTTGGTGGTAACACGGGCAATATATGCATCATAGATTGCTTTTTCTGTTGGCGTTAGCTTTTCCAAACCTGTCATAAACATCTCAATACGTTCAGGGGATATACTAATGTCATCTAGTGGTTTTTCTAACATGGTATCTAATGTGGTTGTATTTGCACTGGAATAATTTTGTGTAGATTCTACCTGCTTGATAATTTTTTTCATTTTCTGATATTCATTCATTAAAAGATGAACAGCAAGTAAAAATAGCTCGCTGATAATATACGAGATAGATAACATTTCAAACTCAATGCTTGTTATTTGTTCAATGAACCAAACTCCAATATTTACAAATACTGCTGTTGCAAGAATAATCGCATGTGCAGTGCTTTCGATTGTTTTTTTTAGTTTTGCACGTATTACAATAGTAACCATGGCAGCAAAGTAGCCAAGTAGATAAAAAAGATATAAAGGGTGCAACGGACCGTATACCTTTATAAGTGTTGATACACCGTTTATTATCGCAAATGAAACCTCTTTATAATAAATAGGTAGGATACCTGGGGTTGCGGCAATAAGAAAAACAATAATAGATAACGAGCTTAATGCATAATGTAGCCACTTTGGATACTTAGTGCCTGATACATCTAAAATAATCATAAGCATCGAAAGAGGTAAAAATACTGAACCTAGATATGAAATGCGATTAGCCCATAGAGCCATCGTAAGACAGGAGGACATCGAAAGGATAGTATATCCTATATTAACTACCAATACAGATGAAAAAAGTAATGTAAACCATATTTTATTTTTTTTCACTATTAAACAACAGCTAATAAGTAATAATAAAGAAATTATACTAATAGCCGTATAAATTATAGTTAAACTTGCGCTTTTTTCTCCTATATCATTACAGGCGGAAAAAAATAGTATAAAAAAAAGTAAGATAGGTGTACTTAAAGAAAGTTTTCTCATTTTTTATCCCCTAGAGTAAATTTTACCTAAAATGCTAACTGAATATAAAAATATCTAATCCCATACCTTTAGGGTGGGGATTAATGAGATTATTTTTATTACAATTATAACATATAGTAGATGTAAATTTTACTTATAAAATCCTTGACATTCTATCATAGGATGTTTAAAATTTCAACAGAGCTAACGTTTTTTTAAATATAATAAAAAAGGATTTTATAAAGAAATATATTACCATGTAAATATTTATGGTGAAGATAAAAGAATGGAGCATAATATTTGGTGGGATTTTTAAATGCACTGTTAAAAAAAGAAAATAAGACAGCATATATAAATAATATGATATTATTTGACTTTATTTGCGTTGATTCTCAGGAAGCAAATGTGTTTTCTAAATATACATTAGAGCTTTATAATGGTATTTATACTGCAGGTGTTAAAAAGCCTAATATCAAAATGGAGCAAATGAGATATTTGCAAGTAAATACGGATTTTGTAGATAAGCTTGAAGCTCTTCTTAATATCAATAATGTAGCTAAATGGAACGGGTTTTATAAAACAAGAAAACGTGTAATGGATGGCTCTAGCTTCACATTAAGAATAAAAATGTTAGATGGAGTAAGTGTGGAGGCTCACGGAAGAATGAAATGGCCTAAAAATTATAAACAGGTTTTAAAGGGTGTGGATGTCTTATTCTCAAATTTATAATGAAAAGTTGATAATAAATATGTTTAAAAATATAACCATTTTAATGATGTATTAGGAGGTTTTTTTATGTCGATATTTGATAAAATTAAAAAGGGTGGTGCTGATACAATTAAAAGTGCAGCTCCCACTGTTGGAAGTCAAAAAGAAACATTTGTTTTTAATTCATTGCCAGAAAGCTTAACTCAAATGCAAGCATTACCAGAAGCTGTATTAGATAATCCGTTTAAAACTGCTGCTTTGACAGTTTGTGCAATTTGTGCGTATGCTGCAGATAAAAACATTGGTATTGAAATGTTGAATTGGTTAAAGGGACCAAGACCGTTAAGTCCATATGAAATATCCTTTTTGGATGATCGTTTTAGAGATGGAAAAACTTATGTACCGTTTTCCTATTTTAAAGGTGCTACGCCTGAAAATGATTATACACCTTCGGAACCATATACCCTGACTGTTGAAACAAATCTTTATTCTGATGCTAATGAGGGTTACAAGAAATTATTCGTAAGAAGCGGTGGCTCAGATAATCCGAGAGAAATAGTGCTTAGAAGAAAAGGTGATGGAACCTGGCTTTTATGGGATCATGCAATTCTAGTAGGAATTCGTGATCCTAAATCTGCAGATCCTTGGGCTTGATATTTGTTAAGATTGAATATAGGCTGTATATAAAGGTATCTGATCATATCTAATAATTGAGGTGTAATATGAAAAAAATTTTTGTTCTATTTTTATCACTTATAATGGCATCAGTTTTGCTTTTGCCTGGCTGTGTTGTAAAATTGCCTAAAGGTAGTGGTACACTTGAAAATGAAACTGCAAATAGTAATGTATCTTTAGAAAGCACAGCAGACGTTGAAAATAATAAAACTGAAGATGAGGTTGATCCTGCAATATCATTAAATTCGCTTAGACAATTAATTACTGATGAGTCTAAAGAAGTAGGTATATCTTTTCTAGGAACTGTTGAGGATGGTCAAGAGGTTAATACATTAGAATGGATTAAAAAATCATTTCCGAAGCTTTGTAAAGAGTATCCTTTTATCACAAAAATAGATAAAGAGCAAATTATAGGAAGTGGCTATGGCGAATTATTTTTGGTTGTTCCAAAGGATGATATGGCATCTATTGCTGTAAATGGCGCTGTTTTAGACAATGATGAAATATTATACGAAAACGTTCTTTATAGAAGCGAGGAAGGTAGTCCTATCCTTTTATGGTGCAATAATAGTGGTATTGAGCCTAATATGGAAATTAATATTGTTTCAAATGAAGGCAAAGTATTTAAGTGGTATCCTAAACTTGATGATAATAAAAGAGTAGATGTGCTATATGATGAAAACGAAAACGATTTAAAATTAGATTTTTCACCATATGAGGAGGTTTTGGCTCTTTCGTATTCTAATTATATTAATTTAGGCTATAAAAATCCAAGTGTTGAAGATCTTTTTGGAACAACATGGTATTGTGAGCAATTGCTTAATGATTGGCGTTTAGTATCATATTTTTTGATTTTTAATGAATGGACAGTTGATGTCTATTGGAATGATGGAATAGATATAGAACACCATGAATATAAGGGTGCACCATATGAGCTTATTAATGAAAACGGCTATACAATTCTTAAAATAGATTTTCGTGAAATGGCAGGAAAATTATCATTTAATCTATTAATTGATAAAACAAATAATTCACTCTTTGTAATGCAGGATGTGTCAAAAGGAGAGCTGAAAGAAAATAGTGATTCATTAATGCGTATAATGACAAAGCAAAATATAGCGAAGCCGATTGAGCTTGTAGGCTCATGGAATAGAGTGAAAACTGAGGTAGAAGGCGATAAAGTAGAGACACCTTTAGGTGATGTTGTTATTGATATATTTGGTGATTCAGAAAATGAAATGTATATTTCTTACAACGATAAGAGTTTTCCGGATTCAAGTTATGCCAACAAAAAATTGGAAATTGCTTTTAACGAGTTACATTACAATTGCGGAAATCCTCTATGGTTGGTAAATGTAGATTATGTGGATGATTATGGTACAACATTTGCACTTACTTTATTAAATGATGGTAGCTTGCTACTTCAGAATTATTGGATTATGGATGGAGCACCTATGGTTAGCTATGAATGGTTTGAAAAAGCTGAATAAAGCCATATAGTAAAAGGGGCTGTAAAAAAACAGCCTAAAAAATCACCAAGATTCTGTAAAATGCGAATCTTGGTGATTTTTGATAATAATAAACAAAAATTAATATTATTTATATATAAAAAATAAAATAATTAGCATTTATGAGCATAGTTATATAAACCAGCCGACATTTGTTGGTTGGTTTTGCTTGTATTTATTTTTTTATTATTCTTTTTTATGCAGCAATTTGTCGAGAAAATTGCTTTAAATGGAATTTATGTAAATTAAAACCACAAGAAATTACTGCAATCTCG